>NZ_BAAADA010000023.1:0-56569 GCF_039522005.1 Alkalibacterium indicireducens | reverse complement strand
AAGCACTCAAGAATCCCACCCGTCAAACCGAAAGGTTCGGGCTTGCGGCTTTAGCCGTGGGAGTCTCAAAAGGTATCCCCTCACTAACGTTTTCTAAAGTCATTTGTTGAAAATGAGCAACGTCTTCATTATGACAGTATATTGGAAGCATGTGGGCCCTGTTGCCGTGCTCATCTCTTTTCAGCAGTCTGGTAAACTGCAGAACACCTAAATCTGCGATATGATCATGATGATAGTGAGAAAGTAATACTGCATCAAGATCTAGCGGATCAACATATTTCTCCATTGTCAGTAGACTGTAACTTCCAGCATCCATAAGCAAGTGAAAACTGTCAGACTCCAGCAGGTAAGAGCTCGTACCAATATTATTAGTAGGGTATCCGCCATAGTATCCTAGGACAGTCAGTTTCATTTTTTACAGACTCCTCCTTGTATGATTGTCTTTAGTTATAGGATACGGGAATTTTGAAAAAAAACAACCGAAGCTGCACATAAGTGTCCAGGATCGGTTGTTTTTAAGTCTCAGTTCTCAATTAAAATCATTTAGAAAACTATATTGTATTTTTTAAGTAGTTGATGACTTCCATAGCTGTATTATTTCCCTGTCGAATACAGTTGTTCACACCAAATCCGTCCATCCCGTTCCCGATGAGATACAGACCGGGATATTTCTCTTCAAGAAATTCATTGAGATTTTTTGTCCGCTCTTCATGATTGACACTGAACTGCGGTATTGCATTGGGCCATCGCTTGATAATACGATAATTTGGGTCAACTTCAATTGACAGCATCTTGTTAAGATCCTTTAAAATGGCCTCTTCAATTTGCTTGTTACTGAGTGACATCATAATACTGTCCGAGCTCCGACCAAAATAGACCCCTAATAACTCTTCATCTTTCTGTGCATGATGCGCCCATTTTTTATTCAGCCACACGATGCTTTGTATATAAGAGTTATTACGTCTGACCGACAGTACGCCGTTTCCTTCAGGAGGATTCTTCAAAGCCCCTTTTGGAAAACTGAACAGAACAAACCCTATTGACCCCATCTTAGTGTCCTTGAAATAATCACTTAATTCGATGTCTGAAAAAATCTGATTATAAGCTCCAGAATCAGTAGCTACCACGACACTGTCCACTCTTAGCTGCTCTTTCTTATTGATATCGACTATATAGGTATGACTGATGCTTTTTTTAATATCAGTCACTTTCTTTGAATACCTGATGTTCTGTTGAAGGCGTTCAGATAATTCACGTGTCAATGTCTCAAGCCCATCCATAAATGTCAGATAATTGCCATCCCCATCAATGAGTTCCGGGTGAGCTTCAAGTGCTTTTGTGATCGTCCCATGTTCCTTTTCAAGAGCAAACAAGGGTTCATTCAGCCCTTTTATCCCTATTTCGTCTATTTCACTTGAATAGACTTTAGAAATATAAGGCTCAGCTGCATATTCTGCTACTTCATCTCCTACTCTTTGAGCAAAGTAGTCCCTAGTTGACACTTCTTCAGATTCTTCAGTTCTGGAAAAATATGTATCTTTCAGGAAAGACAGTTTCCCCTGAAAAGAAATCAGATCGAATTTCCATATGTCTGTTCTTTTTACTGGAATCCCCTTATAGGTATCACTGTCGAGCTGATACAACTTGTTGAATGCATAGATATCAGGTTTTCCATTCTGACTGTATTCCACTTGGTCTTCGAGCTCTAATTCTTTAATCAGTCCGATTGCATCAGGCAGGCGCGTGTCGATAGACTCTGCTCCCAGATCGATGAACTGTTCTCCGAATTTCATGGTATATAGTTTACCACCGGAACGTATAGAAGACTCCAGGACAATGACTTCATAAGGAAGATCCTGTTCTTTTATTGTTTGCTGCAAGCGATAGGCAACTGTCAGACCGGTAATTCCACTGCCGACAACTGCAATTCTTTTCTTAGCCTTCTCCATTCTGGACACACCCCTTACCTGATCGTATTTATCGAAAATATAACTGACATAACTACATATAACTATTTGAACAGCTTATGTATAGTAATTTTCTTCCATAAACTTCTCCTGATAGGAATATCTTTTATATTATACCATGAAGTTCTGATAAAAGAACGTAAATATTGTTTCAATTATTTATACAAAAGAAAACCTTATAACAACCAGTTATAAACTGATCATTATAAGGTAAATGAATTAACCGTTTAAAGCATCTTTTGCTTTGTCTGTCAGAGCTGAAAATGCATCAGCATCGTTGACAGCCAAGTCAGCCAACATTTTACGGTTCATGTCGATTTCAGCTAATTTAAGTCCGTGCATAAATTTAGAGTAGCTCAATCCGTTCATACGTGCTGCAGCGTTGATACGTGCAATCCATAGTTTACGGAAATTACGCTTGTTCTGTTTACGGTCTCTGTAAGCATACATGTATGATTTCATTACTTGCTGTTTTGCAACTTTGAACAAGCGATGTTTAGCACCATAATATCCTTTAGCTAATTTTAATACGCGATTACGGCGTCTGCGAGTGACGACTCCACCTTTTACTCGTGCCATTGTTTTTCCTCCTTCAATACAATCCTAGAATCTATTATTTCATTTTAGCAAGCTGTTGCTTGATGCGTTTGTAGTCACTATTAGAAACCAGTGCTGATTTACGCAGTTTACGTTTCTGTTTCTGAGTTTTGTTCGCAAACATGTGGCTTGTTTTTGCGTGACTTCTTTTCAGTTTACCAGTACCAGTTCTTTTGAATCGTTTTGCTGAACCTTTATGCGTTTTTTGCTTAGGCATTTTTGATTTCCTCCAATACTCTTCTATAATAATGATCAGAAAATAACTATATCACAGTTATTTCTTTATTTTTCACTTTTCGGTGCGAGCATCAAGAACATGCTGCGGCCATCCATCTTAGCCTTTGATTCGACTTGTGAAATATCAGATGCTTTTTCAGCCATGCGTTCCAGTACTTCACGTCCAATGTCCTTGTGAGTGATTGCTCGTCCTCTGAATCGGATAGAGACTTTGACTTTATCGCCTTTTTCCAGAAACTTACGAGCGTTACGCAATTTCGTATCAAAATCGTGGTCATCGATCGTTGGACTCAAGCGAATCTCTTTGATGTTGACAACTTTCTGATTCTTTCTTGCTTCACGTTCTTTTTTCTGCTGTTCATAGCGATACTTGCCGTAGTCCATTACCCGAGCCACTGGTGGTTTAGCATTAGGCGAGACTAATACAAGGTCCATGTTGGCTTCCTCTGCTAATCTTAGTGCCTCTTTGCGTTGGACTACACCTATCTGTTCACCGTCTTTTCCGATCAAACGTACTTCATTTGCACGAATACGGTCGTTGACAATCATGTCTTTAGCTATGGTGGTCACCTCCAAAGTATTTGCGAGAAAAGCACAGAAAAAGGCGGGGTATCTATCTGCATAGAAATTCCCGCCTGTTCTCCGCATCAGGCACACACAAGCGCATGCCTTATATATACGTGTCCATATCTGCCCATGAACAGATGTCCATAAGGCGAGAAGCGGGGGCTTCTGCTTTGTTTTCTCAACTTTTATATAATATCACAACAAGCATCCTATGTCAAATGGGTCATGACATTTATTTAGTATTCTCTTCTACCATCTGCTGAATGAAATCATTTATAGCAAGAGTGTTAGTCTGTTTTTCACCGTATTTACGGACAGCTACTGAGTCATCAGCCATCTCATTGTCCCCGATAACCAGCTGATAAGGAATCTTGAGTGTCTGAGCTTCTCGGATCTTGTAACCCATTTTCTCATTACGATTATCGACTTCTATTCTTAAGCCTTTAGCTGCCAGCCTGTTTTTCAGCTGTTCTGCGAACTCCCCATGGATATCAAGATTGACAGGAATGATTTTAGCCTGTATCGGTGCCAGCCATGTCGGGAATGCGCCTTTGTATCGTTCAATCAGATATGCGACAAAACGTTCCATCGTTGATACGACCCCGCGGTGGATTACAACTGGCCGATGAGAATCTTGTCCATCTTCCCCGACGTACGTGAGGTCGAACCGTTCTGGCAGAAGGAAATCAAGCTGAACAGTAGAGAGCGTTTCTTCGATGCCCATTGCTGTCTTGACCTGAACATCCAGTTTAGGCCCATAAAATGCTGCTTCCCCTGTTGCCTCGAAGTATTCCAGGCCGAGATCATCAAGTGTCTCCTTCAGCATAGACTCAGCCTTCATCCACATGGCATCATCGTCAAAGTATTTTTCAGTATTTTCAGGATCTCTATAACTCAGTCTGAAGCGGTAATCCTTAATGTCAAAGTCTTCATAGACAGCCAGCATAAGTTTGACGACTCGGCTGAATTCTTCCTTGATTTGATCCGGACGGACAAACACGTGTGCATCGTTCAGGGTCATTTCACGAACACGCTGCAAGCCTGACAAAGCCCCGCTCTTCTCATAACGGTGCATCTGTCCCAGTTCAGCGATGCGGATCGGCAGGTCACGGTAACTTCTGACATCATCTTTAAAGACCATCATATGATGCGGACAGTTCATTGGGCGAAGAACAAGCATTTCCCCGTCTCCCATATCCATTGGTGGAAACATGTCTTCATGGTAATGATCCCAGTGGCCTGAACGCTTATAAAAGTCAACGTTCGCCATGATTGGTGTATAGACATGCTGATAACCTAGGCTGATTTCCTTGTCAGTGATGTATCGTTCAATTACACGTCTGATCGTAGCTCCTTTAGGAAGCCAGAATGGAAGACCTGAACCGACCTCTGGTGACAGCATGAAAAGCTCCAGCTCTTTACCTAATTTACGGTGATCCCGCTGCTTTGCTTCTTCCCGCATCTTAAGGTACTCTTTCAGTGATTTTTTATCAAAGAAAGCTGTTCCGTATACACGCTGCATCATTTTATTGTCAGAGTTCCCTCTCCAGTAAGCCCCTGCAAGGGATAATAGTTTAAAGACTTGTATCCGACCTGTAGAAGGCACATGTACACCACGACACAGGTCGACAAATTCTCCCTGCTCATAGACTGTCAGTTCTTCATCTTCTGGAAGATCATTGATCAGTTCCTGTTTGTATGGGTCATCCTTAAACAAATCAAGCGCTTCTGCTCTAGAGATTTCTTTTCGAATAATAGGCAGATTTTCTTTCACAATTGCCATCATTTCGTTTTCAATTCTTTCCAGATCTTCCTCAGTAATAGGCTGCTCAGTATCTGTATCATAGTAGAACCCATTTTCTATAGCGGGCCCTACTCCGAATGACACATCCGGATATAGACGTTTGATCGCCTGAGCCATTAGATGGGCAGCAGAGTGTCTCAAAATTGACAGAGCATCTTCATGATCAGGCGTAACGATTTCAAGTGCTCCGTCTTCATTCAGTTCACGACTGAAATCGACCAGTTCTCCATTCCATTTAGCTGCCAGGCCTTTTTTCTCAAGAGACTTGGCAATCCCACCAGCAATCTCTTTAGGCGTTGTGCCTTTAGAAACTTTCTTCGAAGAGCCATCCGGCAAAATAACATTAATCATTTCCGACATTCCAATTCCTCCTATTTTCATTAAAAAAGTCCCATTGAATAAGCTGTCTTATCCAATGGGACGTTTAATATACGTGGTTCCACCCAAGTTTATAGAACAGCCATGAGCCATTCTAATCTCTTCGCTCTTTAACGCAGAGTGTACGGCAGATCCTACTTTGTTCGGACCTGCACTCGAAAGGGGTCATCTGTTCATTAATGGAAGATTTTCAGCCGGGATCTTCCTCTCTTTTAATTACTGTTGAACGATGGTGTCTTTCTCAAAGTGGTATTATTCTTAATATAGATAGTACTTTATCACTTCTTGCAGGTCAAATCAACTTTTATTTTGACGTCGATTATCTCCTGACATTTCCACTTCCTCAGACAGAAAACGAATACGCTCCATGATCCGCTTGGCTTTCAGAGGCTCTCTTTCACCTCGTTGTGTCACACTCAGGTGTTCTTTTTCAAGCTGATCCATACTGAAGTTTGATGTAAAGAATGTCGGCAGCTCTTCCTGCATCCTGAATTGAAGAATGACACCAAGTACATCGTCTCTTATCCAGGATGACATGGAATCTGCTCCAATATCATCGATCATCAGTATCTTCGCTCGTTTAAGCTTTTCCATCTTATCTTCTGTCGTATTATTCCCGATTGCGTTTTTCATTTCAACCGCAAAGGTAGGAAAATGAACCAGCGTAGTTGAATGGCCATGCTGCGACAATTCATGAGCCACGGCCCCCAGAAGGAAAGTCTTCCCCACACCGAACGGTCCTTGAAGGTAGAGACCTTTATGGTATGACCTGGGCGATTCAAGATAGTCATCTATAAATGTAATTGCCTTCTCGAAAGCATCTTGCCGTTTTCTTGTCGCTTCAAAATCTTCAAGCCTGGCATTTTTGAGATCTTTCGGCATATAAAGGGATTTTATCCTGTTTTTGATCTTTACTTCCTTCTGACGTGAAAGAAGTTCTCGAGTAGGAACGTAAGTCACATCGATCCGATGATTATTCAGGATGAGCTTGGGTTCATATCCCGGAGCCAGGCTATTACTCCTGTTCTGCACTTTTTTCTTTTCGGATACAAATTCATATAGTTCAGAAGCACTTCTTTCAATAGCTTCTTTTGATAATGCTTCTTTATGCTCAGAAAGAAATTCTCTTACGTCCGGATCACTCATAACATCTTTTTTCATGATCTGACTGAACATGTCGCTGACTTTTCCTGAATCCATCAGTTTAGCCAGCTGATCTTTTATACTATCCATTATGATTCACCACTTTTCCTGTTGCGGATTCGTTTAAGTCTTTCTTTGTAAGCTTCCTCTTCTTCTGAACTGAGCCGTTCATCTTTTACAGACCCTTCCAAGGCCCAGTCAGGAAGGGTCTCCTGGCGGGCATGGGATCCATTTTTTTGAGTCTTAGAATAGTTTCCCTTAGGTGCTGCTTTCTGATTTTTCTGACCGAATGATGCATAAAGCTGTTTTACTTTCTCCATAGCGTCTTCAGGTGTCTTCACCTGGCTTTGTGCCCAGTCATTCGCTATTTTAGTTGCAAGTCCTTTTTCTATGCTAGGGGAATTCTTGATGATAAGCAGATAGTTCAGAAGGATGTTGATCACTGCTGTAGTTAATGGAGCATTCTCAACAAGTTCTTTCAGTAGCCATGTTTCATTTGACGAGACAAATCCGCCTTTCTGACGTTTAATCGATTTCAGATAAGCATACGGACTTACTTGCTCAGAGTGCAGAATAATTTCTATTTCTTCTTTCGAAAAACCTTTTTGTTCGAGCTGTCTTACTCTATGCTCGCTTTCTTGAGTCAAGACATCGGCTGTCTTCCTTGAACTGCCGGATTTTTTTAAATACTCTTTTTGTATCAGGGAAGTCAGCTTCTGATCATCTACCTGACCTGTATTCAAATCCGCTACTTCAAGTACAAATTTCTGCATCTCCAGCTCATTGATGTTATATAAGGCATGAAAGGTATAAATCAGTCGTTTGAGATCAGTTGTGATTGATGAACGGCTGATATAATTCTTGTTCAGACCTTCAATGAAAAACGACCAGTCGAATCGTTCGGTTGCCATAATCTGATCACTGATCGCAGTCGACCGTTCCTCCGCATCTTCATTTTCAGAAGCTTCACTCATTTTCTTCATATCGACATGGATGACATCAAGAAATGACTTAGTGACTTCTTTATATTCATTCAACCTTCCATCATGAACCTTGAATCTTTTTTGCAGGTCGTCTGTCAGTCGCTCACCTACTTTTTCAGTGAGCATCATCTTCATCATCGGATCTTTGAAGAACTGTTCAGGCAGCATAGGACAACTTAAACCGATAGCCAAACGTGTCGAATCAGAATCATGTACATAGACTCTGATGAGGCCGTAAGCTTCCAGCCTGATTCTTGCCTCGTAAAACTCTTTCACACCACAGTCGAGCTGTACAAGTAAATCAGAGAGCATCACATCTTTTTCAATGGTTTGATCGAGTGTTTCTTTAAGTGTCATAAAAAGGCTGACGGCGTCTTTTCCAAGGAGCGGCTGGTATAAGTTATGAAGTGCCTTTATATGCAGATCAGATAACATCATCAACCTGATCAGATGTACGCTGTCTTTAGGGCTCATAGTTTTCCAGGGGTAAGTCATTGTTGATTGATCCTTTCAGCCTTGCTTAATGTTCTTTTCTCTTTTTCTCAAGTTCCTGCATTTCCTGCATAAAGACACCAATATCCTTGAATTGTCTATACACACTTGCAAAGCGGATGTAGGCCACGTCATCCAGTTCTGCCAGTTCTTCCATCACGTATTCTCCAATTTTAGTTGAGGGAACTTCATTGGCTCCAATGTCTCTGATTTTATATTCTACTTTATTTACAATTTTTTCCTGTGCAGCTGCAGCTACAGGTCTTTTTTCACAGGCTCTACGGATGCCTCTCAGTAGTTTCTCACGACTGAATTCTTCTCTATTCCCGTTTTTCTTCACAACAAGGACAGCGCTCTGTTCGATACGTTCAAATGTTGTAAAACGGAATAGACAGTTTTCACATTCTCTTCTGCGTCTGATTGCTTTCCCTTCATCTGCCGGTCGGCTGTCCACTACTCTGCTTCCGTTGTGCTGACATTTAGGACAATGCATATTTCTCAGTCCTTTACTATTAAATATTTACTGACAGTATACCACATTTCCGGGCCTTAACTAATACCCATTATAGTCAAGCCAAGTTCTCAGCTGATTTTCCGTTTCATCAATACCGCCCCTATTATCGATGATGATGTCTGCTTTCTCAGCCTTGCTGTCTATTGAGGCCTGCGCGGCGATTCGTATCTGTGCCTCATTCTCACTTAAATTATCTCTTTTCATCAGCCGTTTCAGCTGAGTCTCCGGGTCAACATAAATCACCATAACGGCATCCACTTCATTTTCAAATCCGATCTCATAAAGCAGAGGGATATCCAGAACAACCAGGGGGTGTCCAGCTTTGATCAGCTTATCTTTTTCTTCCTTTATCCAGTTCAGGACATGACTATGAACGGTCTCATTCAATTTACTTAATTTAGCAGGATCGTTGAACACAATAGCGCCAAGTCTAGTCCGGTCTATCCTTCCATCTTCTGTTAATATCTCCTGCCCGAATGTCTTCACAACGGCATGATAGGCTGCCTGCCCAGGTTCCATTACCTGTCTGGCTCCCTTATCTGCATCCACTACAGGAATACCTTGAGATTCAAAGAAGCGGCCGACCGTGGACTTTCCGGTGGCAATCCCCCCTGTCAAGCCTAAAATAAATGTCATCGTTCTCCTCCTCTTTCTATGACTGACAGACCGGGCAGAAGTGCGTCCCTCTCTGAGCCACTTTAGTTTTAATAAATGGTGAATGACAGATCGGACAGTCTGATCCAACCTTTCCATAAATCCTCAGACTATTCTGATAACTACCTTCTCTACCGTAGGCATTGGCGTATGTTCGGATTGTTGTTCCTCCGGCTTCGACGGCTTCTTTCATTATCCTCACAATAGAGGATCTCAGTACGCTGATTTCTTCATCAGTCAGCGAAGAAGCTGAACGATTGGGACGAATACCTGCATCATACAAAATCTCGTCTGCGTAAATATTCCCAACCCCAGCCACCAGCTTCTGATCAAGTAGATAGGCTTTAACCGCCCTTTTTTTCCCTTTGAGATACTCCGCCATCCAATCGATACTCAGCTCCTCTTCAACCGGTTCCGGTCCAAGGCTGGTCAGCGAAGGGTGGGTCAGGAGTTCCTTTTTGCTGACTAGACTCATCTTACCGAACTTCCTGACGTCCAGATAACGGAGCTCCTGTCCATCATTAAGACTAAAAATAACGTGGGTATGCTTAGTCAGTGGAGTCCCTTCTACTTCTAGTCTGAATTTTCCTTCCATTCTCAAATGGCTGATCAGAACATAATCAGTCAGGATAAAAAGAAGAAACTTTCCCCTTCTTCTAATCGTTTCAATTGTCTGGCCTTCCAGATTTTTCTGGAACAGCTCGATTTTTGGTTCTTTAATTATATTGTCCCAGCGTACAGTGACTTTGCCGATCGTTCTCTCACTGACCAGATCGACTAAACCGTTTCTGACACTTTCAACTTCCGGCAATTCAGGCATAGTATTCTCTCATTTCCTTTGGTAATTTTTACAATAAAAGAAGCGAGACTTCTCCCGCTCTTTTATGTGTTATTTAGCTTGATACCAGTTATCACCTGCACTGCTCTCAACTTTCAGAGGAACAGACAGCTCAACTGTTTTTTCCATCACTTCTTTTACAAGGGCTTCAAGCTTGTCCATCTCGTGTTCAGGCACCTCAAATATCAGTTCATCGTGAACCTGAAGAAGCATCGTCGCTTCCAGATTTTCTTCTTTCATCCGTTTAGCCATTTCTATCATAGCCATTTTAAGAATGTCTGCCGCACTTCCCTGAATCGGAGTATTCATGGCGGTACGTTCCGCAAAAGATCTCAGGTTGAAATTGCGTGAGTTGATGTCCGGCAGATACCTGCGTCGATGGAACAATGTTTCGACAAAGCCGTTTTCCTTGGCCTCTCTGATCACAGTATCAATGAACTCCTTCACACCAGGGAAACGGTCAAAGTACGTATCAATGTAATCTTTAGCTTCCTTCCGTGTGATGTTCAGGTTCTGGGACAAGCCGTAGTCACTAATTCCATAAACGATACCGAAATTGACTGCTTTCGCTTCACGTCTCATATCAGAAGTAACTTTCTCGGGATCATCGATATCAAATACACGCATAGCCGTCGTCGTATGAATGTCTTCGTCGTCCAGGAAGGCTTTGATCAGGTGATCGTCTTCTGATATATGCGCAAGAATACGAAGCTCGATCTGCGAGTAGTCCGATGCAAATATTTTCCAGTCTTTTTCTCTAGGAACAAAGGCCTGACGAATCTTCCGGCCTTCCTCAAGACGGACAGGGATGTTCTGCAGATTAGGATCAACGGAGCTCAGTCGTCCTGTACGTGCAACGGTCTGCAGGTAGCGTGTATGGATCTTGCTCGTCTGCGGATCGATGACTTTAAGCAGTCCCTCGATATAGGTCGACTGTATTTTGGCAATCTGTCGGTACTGCAGAATATGTTCAACGATCGGTGCTTCATCCTTCAGCTTTTCGAGTACATCCTGTGCTGTAGAATACCCGGTCTTAGTCTTCTTGATGACTGGGTAACCCATTTTCTCAAAGAGGATCACACCTAACTGTTTGGGAGAATTGATGTTGAACGTTTCTCCGGCTTCTTCATAGATTCTTTCTTCGATTGATTCAAGTGTCGTACCAAATTCTTCTTTCATTCGTTCCAGCCGTTCTGCGTCGACAGTGATGCCTTGTATCTCCATATCAGCAAGCACTATGGCCAGAGGCAGTTCCATTTCTTTAAGCAGATCTTCCTGCTCGTTTTCTTTGAGTTCTTTTTCCATCGAATCCGACAGATGATAGATGCCTAAGACCTTACGCGCCACATGATCATGCATAAGAGAACTGTCTTCAGGTATTTTTATTTTTTTCCCTTTTCCATAAACAACTTCATCAGGCGTGATGTGGTCGTAATTATGTTTTCTGGCTACATCGACGATATCGCCACTGCTGCTGTCTTCAGCTGTCAGCAGATAGGACGCAAGCATGATATCAAATGTAATTCCTCTAAGGGTCATGCCTTTATTGTTCAAAGCGACATAGGAGCGTTTAGCATCATACAGCACTTTACTGCTGTCTTCATCTTCGATCCACGCCTTGAAGGCAGCAGATGCAAAAGCAGTCTGAGGATCGGTTACATAAATGGTCTCATCATTTCCCCAGGCAATCGAGACGATTTCAGCATGATGATAGTTCTCATTCAGCATTTCGATATACAGAGCCATATCTGAAGAGAAGTGAGAAGATGACAGTTCATTTAAGAAAGTATATTCGACCTCCACAGCATCTTCGGCCAGCTGCTCCATATATTCTGTCGTATCGAGTTTCTGCAAATGAGAGTTGAAATCCATTTCTTTATAGAAAGAGATAAGATCCTCCATACTCAATCCGTTGTATGTCAGATTTTCCAGTTTTACTTCAATTGGCGCATTAGTATCGATGGTTGCCAGTTTTTTACTCAGAAATGCCGTTTCCTTCTCATTGATCAGGTATTCTTTTCGTTTGGACTTTTTCATCTCTTCAATATTCTCATAAAGGTTCTCAACCGACCCATATTCGTGCAGTAACTTGAGAGCAGTTTTATCACCAATCTTGGTCACTCCCGGAATATTGTCTGAGGCATCTCCTGCCAGTCCTTTCATGTCGATAATCTGAATCGGATCGATTCCCATCTCTTCCTGAATCGACTTTTTGGTGTGCTCTTTTAAGTCGCTGACTCCTTTTTTAGTGATGTCCACCCGAATGCTATCCGAAGCAAGCTGAGTAAGGTCCCTGTCTCCGGTCAGAATGACGACCTCAAAACCGTTTTCTTCAGCTTCTTTAGCCAGCGTTCCTATGATGTCATCTGCTTCATAGTTTTCAAGCTGATAGCTCTGCAAACCGAACCCTTTAAGAAGATCTTTCATAAAAGGAATCTGTTCAGAAAATTCAGACGGCATTTTTGACCGGCCGCCTTTATAATCGTCGAAATATTCGTGTCTGAATGTAGTCTTTCCTGCATCAAATGCCACGAGTGCATGTGTAGGCTGTTCCTTGTTAACGATCACCTCAAGCATGTTATGAAAGCCGTAAAGCGCATTGGTGTGCAGTCCGTTTCTATTCTTCATTCGTTCCAGCTGGCTATGCAGACCATAAAAGGCTCTGAATGCCACACTGTGCCCGTCTATGAGCAGTAATTTCTTTTTATCAGCCAATCTCTTCAACTCCCAGTTATTCATCCTAAACATATAGTATCAAAATTCACGCAATAGAAAAAGAGAACGTCCTTAAACTCCCTATACAATAAGTATTATACCACTACTATATGCAAAGGGAGCTTTAAGTTCATTCTCTATTTAAGCGTATTAATTTTTTGCTTCCGACTGGCTTAAAATGACTTCGAAAGCATGCTCGAATTTGTCAACATCACCAGCGCCCATGAAAACGACGACTTGGTTTTTATGTTTAAGCAAGGCTGACATATCTTCTTCTGAAATGATGTCTTTGCCTTTTTCAGTTTTATCCAGAAGATCCCTGATCGTTACAGTTCCTTCCTGTTCTCTTGCTGATGTAAAGATATCACAGAGATAGACAGCATCAGCCAAATCAAGAGCTTCACCGAATTCATCTAGAAGTGCAACGGTCCTGCTGAATGTGTGCGGCTGAAAAACGGCAACGATGTCTCTGTCAGGGTATTTCTGATGAGCAGCGTCTAGAGTGGCTCTAATTTCTGCCGGATGATGCGCATAGTCATCGATGATGACTGTATCCATTACATTTTTTTCAGTAAAGCGTCTTTTTACACCTTTAAACGACTGAAGTCTTTCCTGGACTTTGTCCTGATCGAGTCCTTCATAGTGTGAGAACGCGATAACTCCCAGCGCATTCTGGATGTTATGCTTTCCATACGATGGAATGAAGAATTTGCCGTAGAAATCCCCTCTGACAAACACATCGAACGTAGAGCCTTCAGTCGTTCGCTCAAGAGTCTTGGCCTGAAAATCGTTATATTCATCAAAGCCATAATAGACGATAGGGACAGAAGCATGCAGTTCCTGAAGTCTCACATCATCACCGCAGGCAAAAATTGCTTTTTTGATCTGCTGTGAGAATGAAAGAAACGCATCCTGTACATCTTCTATGCTCGTATAATAGTCCGGATGATCAAAATCAATGTTAGTTATCAGTGCATAGTCTGATTTATATGCTAGAAAATGACGTCTGTATTCACAAGCCTCAAGCACAAAGTACTCTGCATCTTTTTCGCCTCGTCCGGTACCGTCGCCTATCAAGTAACTGGTAGGCTTGATTCCGCTTAGCACATGAGAAAGAAGGCCGGTCGTACTTGTTTTCCCGTGTGATCCAGTTATAGCTACACTGGTATACTGACCGCTCAACTCGCCAAGGAAATCGTGGTACCTTTTCACGGGCAGCCCCAATTCCAGCGCTTTACTTATCTCTTCGTGCGTATCCGGGAAGGCATTCCCAGCTATGATGGTCATGCCTTCCTTAATATTAGCTTCGTCGAATAAATAGATAGGGATATGATTGTCCTCTAGATTTTTTTGAGTAAAGAAGTATTTTTTAACATCTGACCCTTGAACTTTGTATCCTTTATCATGAAGGATCAAAGCCAGTGCACTCATACCTGATCCTTTAATTCCCACAAAGTGGTAGACTGTTTTCTGATTCATTCGTTAAAAATCCTCCATTAAATTCAGATCTGTAAAATTTACATCGTTATACACTATAATTGAAATGATCAAAAAAAGCCAGTACAATTATTTATCTTTTGCTGGAGTCATCTTTTCTGAACAGTCCAGGCACTTCGCTTCGTCTATTTATGCTGCCATTTCTGTCATCATCCATGATCGAAGCCAGTGTCCGGTTAAGCCCATATGTCTTTTTAGTTTTTTCACGAACAGTCGACTTAGCTTTTTGGATTTTCATTTGATCGGGCAGATCTGAAAATGGCTCGGATTCACTCGTCCAGCCCCATTTTTCTTTCAGAGACTGAGTGGCATGTTCTTCTAGAACAAGGAATTCTTCAGGTTTTTTCTGCATCTCCTGTTTAAGCACACCATAATCGATCGTCGGCTTTTTTCTCTGCCTGGGCGGTTTGTTGTAACCGTACACCGGCGACGGGACTTTACTTGCTTCAAAAGGAGGATCGATGTATGTTCTGTTGTAAGATTCCTGAGGGTGCTCTAAATACTCTTTGAATTCTTTTTTTATTTCTTCCTTTCGCTTAACTTCGCCTGGAAGTGTGTACGTGTCTTTAAAAGAAAGTGACTGCTCATCAGATTTACTCTCCGGCCTGTTTTTCTTCGATGATTCAAAGAACTCTCTATACTTTGAGGACACTATTTCCCCTCCTTCCCTAGTCCTTACAGATTATTAAACTGAAAAAGTTTTTCCTACTTCTGCATCGTCTGGAAGGACCATGATTCCTTTACCTTCCTGTGGCAGCCCTAGTTCTCCAGCTGAACAGATCATCCCGTTACTTTCTATGCCTTTAAGTTCACCAGGCCAGATAACCATTCCATCAGGCATCACCGCACCGGTGCGGGCTACCACAACTTTCTGTCCTTTAGCAATATTCGCGGCACCACAGACAATCTGTAGAATTTCACCATTGTCAACTTCAGTTTGAGTCAGGTTCAGGTGATCAGAGCCTTCTACAGGTTCACATGATGTCACGTAGCCTACCACAAATTTCGGTGAAGTCTCAGATTCCAGTTTGACAGAAAATCCAGCTTCTTCGATCAGACTGTTCACTTTGTCCACCGCTTCTTCCTCAAGTTCAACTGGACCGTCAGTCAATCCGTGCAAATAGTCAGAGGCTTTGAAAAGGTTGATACCTGTTACCTTTCCATCATCTTTTGACTTGATCAAGACGATATCTCCATTTCGTTCCGGAACCTGATCTGTTGCTTCCATTTTCTGGAACTGGATCATCAGGACATCATTCAGTCCATTGTTGTTATAAGTTGTTATCTGCATTGTGTATAAACTCCTTAGTTTTCTTTAGATTAAAATGTTTTTAGAGTCTCCAGTACTGATCGGTCAAATGTTTTGACGATCTGGTAGACCATTTCTCTGGCTGCTTCATAGTCATCGATACGGAAAAGAGATTGATGGGTGTGGATATAGCGGGCGGGAACACCTATCACAGCGCTTGGTATGCCTTCATTCAATGTATGTGCCGCTACAGCATCCGTCCCTCCTTTGGATACGAAATACTGATAAGGAATCTTATTCGTCTCTGCTGTATCAATGAGATAATCCTTCATTTCTCTGGAAAGAATCATACCTGGATCCTGAATTCTCAGAAGAAACCCGTCGCCCAGACGGCCGAAAGCTTCTTTATCTCCGTTAAGGTCATTTGCAGGTGAACAGTCGACAGCCAGGAAAGCATCCGGCTGGAATTTTCTCACAGATCCTTTTGTTCCTCTTAGTCCAACTTCTTCCTGAACATTTGCTCCGGCAATCAGTGTACTCGGCAGCTGCTCTTCTTTTAATTGTTTCAGAAGTTCCAGGACAAGTGTCACACCGTAGCGATTATCCCAGGCTTTACCTGCAAAAGTCTTTTTATTTGCCATCTGTATGGTCTCTACGACAGGTACGATAGGGTCTCCAGGACGTACGCCGTATTCTTCTGCTTCTTCCTTGGATTCAAAACCTCCATCAAACAAAATCGAGTCAATGGAAATCGACGTGTTCTTCTTGTCCTTCAGAAGATGGGGCGGGATCGAAGACGATACCAGCGGGTACTCCCCTTTTTTAGTCTGAATCGTGAACCGCTGAGATGAGACCACATAAGGATTCCATCCACCGATTGGCAGGACTTTAATCAGTCCTTTTGATGTAATGGATGAAACCATGAAACCTACTTCATCCATATGTGCAGCCAGCATCAATTTTGGTGCATCTGGTGTCTGTGATTCTTTCACCCCAAACAGTCCACCCAGTCCGTCCGTTTCTATCCGGTCGACCAGTCCGTTCATTTCATCTCGCATAAAGTCACGGACATTGTGTTCAAATCCGCTGATTCCCTGAAGTTCAGTTGTTCGTTTAATCATGTGAAATGTTTCTTCATTCATATATAATCGTCAGTCAGGCTGACTCTATCCCCCAGTATAAGATTTCGGGTCACTATCTCCCGCTGTACTCTCATTATTATACACAAAACCCGGTTCAAATTTAAGTTAAACCTAGTTTGTTTGTGTTACACTATTAATCTAAGGTATGTTAAAATTAGAGACGAAAGCGTTATTAATTCAAAATGGAGGAGTTCTGATGTATATGAAAAAGGAAGAAAAGAAAGAAACAAAGACATACTCTACGGAAGACTGGATGTACCTGGGTGGTTCAGTTGTGCTTTCCTTTATTCTGGGCATGCTGACCTTTGCATTCTTCAAAAAGAAGAAGTCACTAAAGGCTGACGATCTTTTAAAATCCATAAAAAAAGAATTTCTTAAAGAAGGACCGATCGACGGGTCATGGATTGAATTATCCAAAGTGCCGTGGAAAAAATTTGCTTATGAAACTGATGTTTACTACGGTGGGATCTCACGCTATGAAGAAAGCAAGCTGGTCCAATACGAATTCATCGTTGATGCTTACACCGGCAGTCTGATCGACCTATACAGAGTGTAAATGAAAATGAGTCTGGTTCAGCCATTGCTGCTCATACTCATAATATAAGACAAATAAATAACCTCAGTCACTTGAACCTCCACTGCTTAGCTTAGTGAGTCAAGTAACTGAGGTTGTTTTTATTTGAACATGACAACTGCTTTATAAATTCTGTTGCCTTTTTTAGAAAATTTTTCTTCATATTCTGTCATTACGTTGTCTTCTACGTCGCTATTGTGCAGATCCATATACACTTTTTCCAGCACCGCATCATACTTGGAGAAGCTGGTCAATGAATATTCGAATAGCTTCTGATTGTCCGTCTTGAAATGAAGTTCTCCTTCATCATTTAGAATTGTCTCGTAGACTGACAGGAATGACTTATAAGTGAGTCGGCGCTTCTCGTGTCTGTTTTTTGGCCATGGATCAGAGAATGTCAGATAGATGCGGTCGACTTCTCCGGGTTCAAAATAGTCTCTTAGATCCTTTGCGTTTACTTGCATCAGCTGCAGATTAGGCAGCTGTTCATCAATCTGTTTTTCCAGTGCAGAGACGATAACACTTGTCTGCAGTTCAATTCCGATAAAGTTGATATCTGGATAGCGTTTAGCCATTTCAATAATGAAACGCCCTTTTCCACATCCGATTTCAATATGCAAAGGCTGAGGTTTCCCAAACCGCTCTGTCCACTTCCCTTTTGATTCTTCCGGTTTTTCAACCACATATTGCTTATACTCCAGTAGCTTATCCTGGGCGTATGGTTTGTGACGTAATCTCATTTAAACACTCCTCGTTAGTTCAGTAAAAAAGGGAGCAGATCGTTAAACCTGTCCCTGCATTCATTAATTTTATGATAATAGCTGATTCAATTTGATCAAATACTGGTTCATCCTTAGATAATCTTGTTTCTGATGGCTTGCTTTAATGTCAAACAACAGGTTAGCTGTGCCGTACCAGTAAAATTTACTAGTAGTAGCGCCTGGAGTAAACGGAATCATAGCGGTAATCCAATCGTCCCAGTTCTGGTGATCGATATAACGTTCCAGCAGCTGACTCAAGTCGGCTACAGGATCAGCAAGCAGTGCTGAATCCCAGTCAACCAGATAGAGTTCTTCTTCAGAAGACATAAGGAAATTCTTATGCGAGATGTCACCATGGCACACCATTTTATTTTCAATCTGATCATCAGCTGGCATATGCTTTTCCAAGTACGATACAGCCTGTCTGATTGATGGATGGGCAATAAGATCGGGCGCCAGTCCATACACCGCATTGTAGTAAAAGTCAGATGGAGAGAGTACTTTCCCTCCCAGACGATGCAGCATTCTCTTCAGACTTTGAGACTGATGAACTTTTCTGATCATCTGAATCACACTTGAAGAAGTCATTTCTTCTTTGAACAGAGTCCGGCCATTGCACCATTCCTGAGCTGTCAGCACGTCCCCGTTTCCTATCCGCTTGGTCCATACGAGTCTGGGAGAGATCCCTTCGAGGGACAATGCTGCCAGAAAAGGCGATGAATTCCGCTTGAGAAATAAACGTTCTTCGTTTTTCGTTCCCATATAAGCTTGACCTGTTTCTCCACCAATGGGATGCAGCTGCCACCCCGTTTCTCTCTCTAACTCCATAGTATTCAATCCTTTATATGTTCTTCTTATGTCGCTCAATAATAAAGACATTTACGCACCTTCTATTGTAGAAAGAATTATCGGTTCCGTCAAGCGCATGCATGTTCTTTTTTTATCTCTCAGACTCATATAACTATTTCGCCACATTGCTGTTCAATTTCTTTAAGGTATTCAGCCTGCAGAGCAGTCGTCAAGTCGCCAGGCTTATCAGTGAACAGTACTCGTTCATCGATACGTCTGACTGGCATGACCTCAATCGTCGTACTTGAACAGAATACTTCCTCTGCTTCGTACATTTCTTCCAGTAAAAAGGGTCTGTCGACTACTGGAATATCCAGCTTTTCTGCACATTTCTTCCACACAAGCTTTGTCACTCCAGGCAAAATGAGATTACCGTCAGGATGAGTAATCACTTCTCCGTTCTTTACGATCGCTATGTTTGAGGCAGAGCATTCTGTAACGGTCCCATCTCGATGAAGAATGGCTTCTTCGGCATTCTTTTTATGTGCTTCATGCTTGACCATGATATTTCCGAGTAAAGATATCATCTTGATGTCACATTTCAACCACCGTATATCTTCCGTTACGATCGTGTCGATCCCTTTCACCTGCTTGACAGCATCTCTTTCTACCGCTGTCATCGTCCCGGTCAGCATTGGAAGGACGCCTGCATCCGGGTACATATGGTTCCTGGGTGAAGAAATCCCGCGCGTCATCTGCAGATAAAGATTGCCGGTGTCGATATTTGTTTCTTCAAGCAGCCGGTTGACGAGTGATTTCATCTCGTTTCGACTATAAGGCACAGCCATTTCGATTTTTCCAGCACTGGAATAAAACCTGTCAATATGCTCATCCAGGCAGAAAAAGCGGCCATTGTAAGCTCTGATCACTTCATAAATCCCATCTCCGAACTGATATCCCCGGTCTTCCGGATCGATTCTAACTTCACTTCTGTCAACAATCTCACTATTCCAAATTACTTTCATGTCGTTCTCCCCTTATCCTAATGGCCTAATCTTCTAGGTACATATACTGAATTGAACCCAAAAACGAACAGTGTACTGATCAAAAAGACTACCCCTGTGGTCTCCCAACCCCCGTTTAAGGATCCCAGAGAGAAGATGATACTCGTTACCATCAGTGCCGCGTTCAACAATTTTTGGATGGCTTTTATTTTATCAGTATTTGTATAAGGATACAATTTAAAATGAACAGATTCGTCCAGAACTTGTTTTAGAGGAAGAAGCTGAAAACCGATCAGATAAATAAACAGTACACTCACAAGTGTTCTCAGCCATAATACAGGAGTGAAGTATATGACAATCAGTCCAATAGTCAGAAGTCTGACATACAATTCGCTGAAAGCCGTCTGTCTTATAAATACTCTACTGATGTAATACATATGCGGATCTGTCTTCGAGCTGATGACTCTGATCAAGGGATCGAATCCTTTCATACGCTTGACTTTATTCTGTCCATAAGGCGTTTCAATGAAAAGATTGATCAGCCTGTATATCCCCTGGACTCGTTTCTGTTCCACATCAATCATTCTGTCCCAGTTCCAGAGCTTCTCACGGGAATAACTGAATACCAGGTAAAGGAGCCCAGAAAGTCCTCCAAGGGCTAATGCTAGACCGGCCCATAGGGAAACGAAAAGACTCAGCCCGAGGGTTCCTAGTATCAGAATGTGTTTACCTATACTAATAGTTCGTATCAGCGACAGACTGTCCGACTGAAATGAATGATACTGGACCAGCAGATCGATCAGCTTCAAACAGATCAACACAGCCAGCCAACTTAAGCTGTATGCCTGACCAGTTATGTCCAGAGCTTCCATTAAAGGCATCGTAAGAGTCGCAATCACAGCCATCCCCGCACTTAAAAACAGGCCACTTACAAGCAAGTGTCGCCTCATGATCGGAGCCATCTGCTTTTCAATAGGGAGGAGATATATGCCATCAGCTGGTTCGATCAGTGTCCTTATTCCACCTACTGGCAAGACAGAGTATACGATCACAACAAGCAATAGACGTGGGAGAAGATCCGAGGGAGCAACGGTCTCGACGTAATCTGAATAAGTAAAACCTAATGCACCCGTCAGGATCATCAAAGCAATGACAAAGTGATCATTGAACACATATTTAAGGTATTTGCCAATCCGTCTGTAATACTCATACGTTCTCTTTTTAAACATGTCTCTGACCGTCATTTTAAAACCCTTCCCTGTCAGCCAGCCGTCCGTACATCTCATCAAGAGTAGCTTCCGGCATGTCGAAGTGTTTTCTTAAGTCAGCCATCGTTCCCATCGCATATATTTCACCATCATGCATGACGACAAATTTATCGCAGATTCGTTCTGCATTTGCCAGTACATGGGTGGACATTAATATTGAGGCCCCGTTACGCTTATGTTCTTCCATAAGCTGGATAAGGTCTCTGATAGCCAATGGATCAAGTCCAAGAAAAGGCTCATCAATAATAAACAGAGACGGCTCAATAACAAAGGCACAGACAATCATCACTTTCTGCTTCATGCCTTTTGAAAAGTCTGTTGGAAACCACTCAAGCCGCTCGGTCAGCCTGAACAGGTCAAGCAGATAATTCGCTGTCTTCCAAGCCTGTTCGCGATCAAGCCCATATGCCATGATCGTCATCTCAATGTGCTCCTTTAAAGTCAGTTCGTCATATAGCAGGGGCGACTCCGGGATGAATCCAATTTTTCTGCGATACGTTTCCGGATCTTCGTTGATCGTTCGGCCATCTATTTTAACTGTTCCTTCGAAAGCCTTCATCAGGCCGATAATATGTTTGATGGTGGTACTTTTTCCGGCACCATTTAACCCGATCAGTCCGATCAGTTCACCATCTGCAATGTCGAACGATACGGATTTTAAAACAGGTATTCTACTGTATCCCCCTGTCAGAGATTCAACTTTCAAGCTCATACTACCTATCCTTCCCTGTAAACTAGTGCTTATATTTTACCACACAAAGTGAAGGTTTAAAGATTCCAGTAGTGTCTTTTTATTATTTCCCGGCATAATATGATAAACTGTATCTATACTGTACTATGGAAAGAGGGAAAGTCATGAGCGAGTGCATATTCTGTAAGATTATTGATGGTGAGATCCCGTCCAGAAAAGTCTATGAAGATGATACAGTCATTGCCATTCTGGATGTATCTCAAGTGACTAAGGGACATACTCTAGTCATTTCCAAAAAGCATGTCAGAAATATTCTCGACTATACAGACGAGCTGGCTGCGGACGTATTTGCGAAAATACCAAAGATAGCACGTGCCGTCCGATCATTCGATCCGGAATGTGAAGGGTTAAATCTCCTGATGAACAATGAGGAGATCGCCTCTCAGAGCGTATTCCATGGCCATGTTCATCTGCTACCTAGATATAACTCTGATAAAGATGGTTTTGGACTGAAATGGGACACACATTCGGACGATTATTCTGATGACGAGCTGGATGAGGTTCGGAACAAAATCGTCAGCACACTAGCAAAGGAGGGGTAAGATCATGAAACATTTTCTATTAGGAAGCTTATCAGGAGTCGTTCTTGGAGGATTTTACGGGCTGGTCAGAACACCCAGACCAGGAAAGCAGAATCAGGAAATGCTGAAGGCCTATATCGATGATACAACTGACCATGTTCAGGATGTAACAGATAAAGTCAATGACTTGAAATCAGCTGTCAGCCGATTGACTTCTGAAGTAAATTTTGTACAGACTGAATTCATGAGCGACATGCAGACAGTGGCAGCCGAATTTCAGAAAGAAGCTGAACCTCGTATGAGACGGATTCAGGAAAAAGCCGAGAAAATTCAGACTGAAGTAGAAAAGACAGCAGATACTCTATCTTCACCAACCGAATAAAAAAACGTTGCCGTCTTGAGGTCGGCAACGTTTTTTGTGTGTTGTGAGTCAGCTTAATGTATTTATCTGACTAATGGTTCATATCTGACTTTATGGTACATTCGCATGTCGTCCAATAGATCTAATGGTCCATAAAACGATATATGGTCTATTCACCTGTTCTCCCTCCCCATTATTTACACAAAAAAAGCACACGGGAGATTATTATCAGCCCATGTGCCATAGTCTTAATTTTATTCGTTATCTTCTTCTGCTTCTTCTGAGTCATCATCAGTATCGACATCTGTATCTGTGTCTTCATCACTTTCAGGATCTTCTTCGACGCCATTACCGTCTTCTTCTAGAAGTTCGTCCAGCATATCCTGATCCATTTCCTGCTGTTCAGGTGCAGGCTCCATGAACTGCTGCATTGCTCCTGTCAGATCTTCGTCTGAAATCTGAACATTCGCGTCACGTACAAGTTCGCCGATAACTTCCTGAACCACTGCCTGGTCCTGCATGTAGCTGTCAATGAGCATAGCCTCGATCGTTTCACGTTCTTCTTCCAGGGTGCCTTTTTCGCCTTCTTCTACAAGTTTAATGATGTGATAGCCGAATTGAGACTCTACTGGTTCCTGAGTGAATTCACCTTCTTCAAGTTCCATTGCTGCTTCTTCGAATTCAGGGACGAAACGACCAGGTTCAAGCACAAGTTCGCCGTCACTTTCGATTGTTCCAGTGTCCATCGTATGTTCAGCAACCAGCTCACCGAAATCAGCTCCATCATTCAACTCATCAATGATTTCTTCAGCAAGACCTAAGTCCTCTACAAGAATATGAGCAACAGTTGAATCGATAGCATAATTCTCGTATGCTTCTTCGATTTCTTCCTCTGTTATTTCGACATGATCCTTAATAGCTGCTCTCACTTGAAGTGATGTGCGTACACTGTTTCTCACATCGTCCAGAGACATGCCCTGCATGGCAATCATTTCTTCGAATTCTTCAATGCCGCCATAAGGTTCAGCTTCTCTTTCGAGTTCAGCATCGATATCTTCATCAGATACTTCATCACCATATGCGTGATCAAGAATATCTTCAAGCAGGATCTGCTGCAGCATCTGCTCTCCGAAAGTCATACCACTTTGAGTGACTTCATTTTTCATTCTTTCATATAATTCATCTTCACGAACACGTCCAGCTACTGTTGAAGCTACTTCGGGACTGCTTGCACATCCTGCCAGTAAAAGTCCTGAACAGGCTACTGCGCCAAATAACATTTTTTTCATACGCGTAAATACACATCCTAATTCTTATAATCTAGTGAACGGTCAAGGCAGAAATTATCACCCATGTCCGTACCTCAATTAATATAACACAGGTCTAAAGAAAATGAAAACGTATAAAGCAAATCTTTACTATTTTTCATCAAGCCTTCACAAATAGATCGTTTATTGTTCAGAGGCTGGTCTCTCATTCTTTACCGTGCTTTTGAAAAACGAGCGGTTGTCCATGGCCCAGATCCGTTCAGAGAATTCTCCAGCTTCTGTTTTTCTTAAGGCAGACTCCATCATATTCATCTTCGCATCGATCTGATCGATGTAATGGATGATTTCAGCTTCAGGAATCTGTGGTCTCACTGGAGAACCATATTCCATCTCGCCATGATGAGCAAGCACAAGGTGTTTAAGCAAAAGAACGTCTTCGTGACTTTCGTCGATTTTCAGCTCCACACACGCTTTTGAAATCTCATCATAGATAAGGACGATGTGTCCCACCAGTTTACCCTCGAGCGTATATTCTGTGGCTGTTGGTCCGCTGAGTTCTATCACCTTTCCGACATCATGTAGAATTATTCCAGCATAAAGCAGAGATGGGTTCAGCAGATCATAACTAGCCGTTATTGATTTTGCAATTTTGAGCATGGACATTGTGTGGAAAGCCAGTCCGCCGAGGTATGCATGGTGATTTTTCTTTGCAGCAGGACTTTGGAAGAACTCTCTCTGATACTTTTTCATTATATAGCGAACAATACGGTTCAGGTGAGCATTAGTTATGTCAAAGACAGCCTGGTTGAATGCTTCGATCATCTTGTCTTTATTGACTGGTGCCCGTTCAATGTATAAGTCAGGATTAGACGGTTCATCATCTTTAACAAGCCTCATCTGCTTGATTCGCAGTTGAGGGGCCCCATTGTATTCTTCCCGTCTGCCATCCACTTTTATAACTCGGCCCGGCTTGAACTGTTCAACATCATTGGGAGAAGCATCCCAGTAATTAGCCGAAATTTCTCCACTGGTGTCTTGTAGAATCAGGGCAAGATAAGGTTTATTGTTCCGTGTTTTTTTTTCTTCAGCTGATTTGATCAGAAGGAAGAGGTTCAACTGCTCATCTTTCTGGTAGTCGTATAACTTTTTCATTGTCGTCACTCCTTTGCCTGCTGTTCATTATCTTCAATATGTTTGTTCCACTACTTAGTTCAATTTTAACACATGAGACTCAGGAACATAATCAGTAATAGTTGAATCAAAGGTAAAATAAATGACTTGTACAGACTGACAGACCTCATTCAGCAGATCATACAGTTTACTTTTTCTCGCTTCATCGACATTGACAAAACTATCATCAATAATGACCGGAAAACGCACCGTATCTTTAAAGCTGACTACAAAAGCCAGTCGTATCGCAGCGTAAAGCGGCTCGACAGTTCCTCTTGAGAGCTCTTCCGCTGCCCATTTCTTTCCACTGCGGTCAATCACAAAGAACTCGTCGGAGTCCATAAGGATCGATGGGTAGTCTCCCGACGTAAGTGAAGAAAAATATTTTTCTGCCAGAGCAATGGTCTGAGGCAGCTGATTGGCTTTAGCGTTATTCAGAGTCCGTTCAATCAATGAGGAGGCAATTTTGTATGTGCTCCATTGATCAGCTGCATCCTGATAAATACTTTTTTCATTTTCGTACTTTTGAAGCAGTTCCGAGTAAGTCCCACCTTCTTCCAGTTCCTTTATTTCGTAAGCAAGTTCGACAGATCTTCGGGCTTTTTCTTTATAGAGGCTTTCTAACTCTTCTGCTGATTCAGCCAGTTCCATCAGCTTACTTTTCACATCTTCGCCTGACAAGGCCAGAGACTGTTCACTTACATCGATTGTCGAAGATAAATGCTCATAGCGTCTGATCTTTTCGTTCTTTTCCTCAAGCGTGTGATAGGCACGTATAAAGGCTTCTTCGTTCTTTGCAGAAGCCTGATCATAAAGCTCATGCTTCATTTTATTCTGTTCTTTCTCCTGCTGAACAAAATATAATACAGCATTCTGAATTTTCTCAGTTTCTTTTATATAGGCCTGCTGTAGTCGCTTGTCCTGCTCAATCTGTCTGAGTTTTTTTCTAGCCTCAGAAAAGACGTTTAACGGATCCTGTTCGTCTTCGTAAATGGTACGAGTAAAGGCGTTCTGTCTCAGTTCCTTATCCAGCTCAGTTATTTGTTCTGACAATCTATCTGACAGTTCTCTCTGCTGTCGTTCAACTTTTCTTATTTCTGACATCTTTTCCATTGAAGACATCACAGCAGTCAGTGAGTAGTGTTCAGGGTAACGATGAACTGATTTCCATTCTGAAAATGATGCAGCATACTTTTCTTTTTCCTGCCTGATCCTGTTCTGAGAATCTTTTTCCTCGCCAATCTGCTGCTGCAGTGAATCGATAGATGCAAGCGTGTCTTTCCACTGCTGCCGCAGTTTCTTCTGATAGTAATATTCACTTCTGTCATAATCTGGTTCTCTATAATTAACGGCTTCTCCTTTTCGTCTGGCCATGATAGTCCACACTCCAGCAAGAAGGAAAACACCTAGAAGGGGAAACCAGTTTTGAAGTACTAATGCAAGGAAAGCAAGCAGCAATAAGAAACTGGTAATAAGTATGACCGGTTTTCTCTCGGAGACTTTTGGCGTATCGAGTGTTCTTTTCTGTTTTTCTTCTGCCTCAACTGCTTTAAATGTCGAGAGTGGCCATAGCGTCTCTTCAATCGAATCGATTTGTTCTTCGTTATGTTCGATTTTAAGCTTAAGTCTTTCAATCGTTTCGTTCGATTCCTTTTCTTCCTGATCCAAACGATTTATTGACTGATCGATCAGCTGAACTTGCCCTCTGCTGTCTGAAGTAAGATCCTCGGGCAAGTCATCCTGAAGGGACAGGCCTTCTCTTAACTTAAACTCAAAGGTCTGCTGTTCCAGAAGGGTGATCTGCTGCTTTAGTTCTCTAATCGAGTCAGCTTTCAACTCAAGCTGATCCCACTTGCCTGTCAGCTGATCCACTGCCTTTTCGTTCTCCTGATACACCAGCAGTTCTTTTGAGGGGCGATACTTGTCCTGAAGAGCATTCTGCTTCTCATGCAGTTCCTTAGTCTGTTCTCTCATTTTTTCAAGCTGTCTATTGATTTGGTTGAGCTGGATCAGACCATCTTCTGGTAATGACTGGTCCGGGTACTGATCGATTTCTCTCTTCAGCCGGTTCAATTCTTCAATTGTTTCAATATGCTTGAGGTGATGGTTAAGAAGGTCCCTCTCTTCTCGTTTCTGCTTCAATTCTTTTTCCAGCTGATCCATTTCTGCATCGACCGTTTCTTTACCCTTGACCCGGATAATGTATGTTTCGTTTTTTTCTTTCGCTTTACTCAACTGCTCTTTCTGCTTTTTTAGGGAGCGATAGAGCTCGTTTACTTTCGGTTTGCGTCCCGTCGGTTTAAACAGCTGAGAGGCTTTCTGTTTATACTGATCGGCCTGCTTAAGGAACTGCTCATTTCCAAAGGATCCGACACTTAAGAAGAAGCGGTTGAACTGCTCCCGGTTCATGCCTTTTGTTTCTTCAACACCCTTCAGATCAAATGAATAGATCTGCTCATAAAATGATCTGTTTTTTTTATGAAGGATCGTATCAAGCAGTCTCTCATCTCCTTCAGTTCCATCTTCGAGGGTAACCGTTACATCTCCAGTGACTTTTCCATTTACTCTTTCGATCGTCACTTCACCGAAACGGTCGTCGTCAAGAATCACTTTCCCTCCATAACGACTGCTTTCTTTCGGTTCATATCTGAGAGCAGAACTATGTCTGGTCGGGAAACCAAATAATATACTATGAATAAACGACATCAGCGTAGATTTTCCGGCTTCATTCTGCCCCTGTATAACCTGGATCGAAGAGGATAAGTCAAATTCAGCATCGATCCACTTCCCGTATCCATAAATCACGAGCTTTTTTATTCTCATTTCTCTATCCCTCATTCATTCCTATATCATATTGAAGCAAAGTCAGTGCTGACTCTAAAATCTCGCGTCTGTATTCTTCAGTCTGTTCAGACAGTTCCACTGAAAACGGATGGGTATTCAGCAGTTCCTTAGTCACTTCGTTAAATGCTTCATTTTCTGAATAATACTCGACCGATCTCTTCCACTCCTCTGTAAACAGCTGTTCCAGCGATACCTGATTTGCTGTGACGTTACTTATCTGTATTTTAAGCCCCGTTACGAAAGCAAAAGATTTATCAGAATCATGGTGCAGCGTTTCAATGAAGTCATCCTGATTCAATTTAGTCATTATCTTATCTGATAATTGCGACGAAACGATGACTTTAAGATAAAGCAGTGTCTGAGCGTCACTTGTTTCAATCACTGCCTGTCTGATCTTTTCATAAATACTGTCGAGTGTCTCAAGTGTGCTTACATCGATATTGAGTTCCTTCCAGATGATTGGTGCAGTAGCTTTAAAGTCGACGCTATGACCTGAACGGGATAAATTGACTAGCAGACAGCCTTTGTCTCCAGTTTCTTTCCTATGACGTCCTTGGGTATTTCCACTGTAATAAACAAGTGGTTCAGCTGAAAGCTGCTGCCTATTGTGGATGTGCCCCAAAGCCCAGTAATCATAATTCTTTTCAGCCAGTTCAGCAAGGGAAAAAGGTGCATACCTGCCATGCTCTGATTTCTGTCCTTCTTCGTAACCATGGAGAAGGCCTATGTGATAATCTATCTGTGCCTTTCGAGAAGGGTAGTCTATTATCATGCGCCTGTCGATCCATTTTCTATCATAACTGAATCCGCTGACAGCCACACGCTCCCCTTTTTTTGTCTGTATGTAAATCGTCTCTACTTCAGAGGGAAATACAGTCACGTTTGACGGCAAGGAAAGATGGTCTGCTTCATTTCCCAAGAAATCATGATTCCCGTGGATCAGACAGACTGGAATGCCCTGGTCATTCAGTCTCTGCATCTCTTCTTTAAAGACAATCTGAGCTTTGATACTCCGATCTTCCAGATCGTAGATGTCTCCTGAGAAAAGCACAAAATCGACCTGTTGATCCACTGCCAGGTCGACAATAGCAGTCAATGACTGGAAAGTTGATTCTTTTATTTTTTCCCCCAGACGGCTGGACAGATCTTTGATGCCTTTATAGGGGCTGTCCAGATGCAGATCTGCGGCGTGAACAAATAGGACCATGAGTAAACACTCCTTCTTCTTATAGGGTACATATGTTCTTAGTAGTGTTAGTGAAAAGGACTCACTATATTAGCAAGCCCTCTTCATCTGATCTTTTATTGATATAATTCTCTAACGGGTTTCAATACTACCTGGTTGATGTCGTCGATCATCTGGCCGACTTGCTTTTCAGCTTCAAGCAGTTTAGTAATGATTTCATTCTGACTGATTTTAGTCGAAACCTCCTGAGCCTGTACTGCTTCTTCTTCAGAAATTTCCTGGCCCATCATCTGTTTCTGCTGGATCGTCTGCTGTACTTGACGGAATTCGTTAAATACGCGACTTGCCTCTTCATCTTCTTTAACAGCACCGAATGCCGCTTCTAATCTCGTAAATTCTTCAGTGTTTCTTAATTCCTTTTCTAACTGGTTAGCCGTGTCATAAATGTTGACAGCCATCGTCTCATCCCTTCATTTTTCACTCTATGTCGAGCTTTTTCTTTACTATACAAGTTTATCACGAATTGAATGGTCTTGCCAGAAAAGAATAAAAGGCTTTAATTTATTTATTGTCCTGGCTGTCGACTGCGGAACTGCCTGAACAGCTCTCCGACACGTTCACGGATCACAGAGGAGCCCTCTCTGATAAATTCACTTGCATCGTCCAGCCCTTCTGTCATTCTATCCATAAATGAAGGCTCTTCAACTCTAAATTCTGATCCAGCTTCTTCTACCAGGAAAGTAGACTGCTCCGTATGGGGAAGGATGGCCTCCATTTGTGCCTTGAATACCTGTCCGATCCCCTGAGACGTTGCTGTGTTGAGATAGTGATAGTCAGTTGTCTGATCATAACCCATCCAGCTTGTGATCACAAGGTCAGGTGTATAGCCAACCACCCACTGGTCAGTTGCTCCTGTACCTGATTCTGTCTGTGTTGTCCCCGTTTTACCCGCTATCTTGAAACCGTCTGGTTGAATGTTTCGTCCAGTCCCGTTATCGAACACGCTTAAGAGCATGCTGTTCATCTGATCGGCTACTTTAGCGGACACCACACGTTTTGATCTGGGAGAAGTATTGTCCACAACCACAGCTCCTGTGGCGTCGACAATTCGTGTAATAAAGTGCGGATCTTTTCTAATTCCTTCATTGGCGAAGACGCTGTACGCACTGGCAATTTCCAGAGGCGAAACACCTCTGTCCATTCCACCTAATGCGATAGCCCCCAAATGATTATCTTTGTCCGTTACTCTTAAACCGAACTGTTCAACTTTATTCATTCCTTTTCTCAATCCAAGTTCATTAAGCAGCCAGACCGTCGGTGCATTGAGACTGTCTGCCAAAGCTCTATACATCTGAACTTCTCCGCTATAATAACCAGATAAGTTCGTTGGGGTATAACCTGTTTCACCGTATGAGAGCAGCTCATCCTTAAGTAGTGAATCAGGCGCATATCCTGCTTCCAGTGCTGGTGTGAAGACGCCCAGAGGCTTGATTACTGATCCTGGCTGCCTTCTCATTTGCGTTGCTCTATTGAATCCTCGGAAAGTGTAGTCTCCTAGACCACCGATTACTGCGCTCACTCCGCCAGTTTTCGGATTCAGTGCGATAGATGCACTCTGCGCCGCTGTTCCGTCAGCAGCCACTTCGAAATTGCTGTTGCTGGCATAGACTGCATCCATCTGCTGCTGATGAGTCTGATTAAGAGAAGTGTATATAGTATAACCGTTGTTCATCAGGTCTTCTTCTTCAAAGCCGTACCTGTTAACTGCTTCGTTTATGACTGCATCAAAATAATAGGGATAGCGGTATCCATCTGTGCTGTTATATCTGTCAACCAGAGTCAGTCCAGTCTGCTGATAGCTGGCTCTTTCCTCCCCAGTGATCGTTCCAGTATTTTCCATCAATGAAAGCACGACGTTTCTTCTGCTGATCGACCGCTCATAATTGTCGATCGGATTATAATGACTGGGTGCTTTCAGCATAGCTGCTATAGCCGCAGCCTCGGGAACAGTGACATCAGATGCTCCCTTGCCAAAGTATTTCATAGAAGCATCCTCAACACCCCATACTCCGTTACCAAAGTAGACACTATTGAGATACATTTCCAGTATCTGATCTTTAGTGTAGTGCTTCTCTATTTCTATAGCCAGAAACAGCTCCCTGAGTTTCCTCATCAGGGTCTGATCTGCATAGAGGTAGGCATTTTTGGCCAATTGTTGGGTGATTGTACTTCCACCACCGACTATCTGTCCTCTGTTCATAACATATCCTACAGCTGCACGTCCAATTCCGATCGGATCAAATCCGCGATGCTTCTCAAACCGCTGATCTTCTGTCGATATTACTGCATCAACAATATGAGGAGAGATTCTTTCCATTTCCACGAATGAGCCTTTATGTGCAAATAGCGTTCCAGCTTCCTCACCCTGCTCGTCCATAATCGTAGTAGACTGTTCGAGCCCTGCTCTCAAGGCATTCACATTTGCCGTCCTTGCGAGAACGGCAAGATAGACGCTGAATAACAGCGCAACAGAGAGAACGGTCAGTATGAGCAGTTTAGTCATATGGAATTTCTTCCATTTACGTTTCCCTACTACCCAGGACCGTTTCAGCCTGGGTTTCAGTTTCTGTATGGTGTGACTGAACATTTTTTTTAGTTTTTGTTTTAATTGATTTTTAGTCATGATTATTCCCTCATCTTACTCCTATCCCTTTAAACAGTTACACATCATCGTCTAATTATAACATATGAAAGTGTATCAGTTATCAGTCCTCAGACGGACATTTATTTATAGGCTTTCACCTGTTCAGTCAGTTCTTTAAGAATCTGTCCAATTTCTTCCTTGTCTTTTGCATGCGTGCCGCTGGCCAGAGGATGTCCACCGCCTCCATGTTTCTGGGCAATCTCATTAATTACAGGTCCTTTCGAACGCAGTCTGCATCGGAATTCGCTGTCTGACTGTTCGACAAATACTGCCCATACTTTCACGCCTTCGATTTTACCCAGCATAGGAACCACTTGATGCGTCTCGCTGTCATCCATTCCAAGCGACTTTAATAATGTCTTTGTAAGAATGATATGTCCGACCCCGTCTTCTGACACTGTAAACTGATCGAGAGCATAGCCCATTAATTTGCCGGCTTGAGGCTTTATTACATTCATTTTATCGTTTACTTCTGTATGCGAAAACGGAAAACGCATCAACTCAGCAGAAATCTGCATGGTGAAGGGTGATGTCGCATCATAGAGAAAGCGGTTCGTATCCCCGACAATTCCGGCATATAAAAGACGGGCTGCTTTAGCGGTCATCTTAATCTCATCCGGGTAGCTCAGCCACATATCGGCAATCATTTCACAGCAGCTGCTCGCGTCCGTGTTGACCCATTCTATTTCCCCGTAAGAATCATCAAGAGGATGGTGATCGATTTTGATCCACTGCTTCGCCATTTTATAATGCTCTCCGTCTATGCGCTTGATATTTGCAGTGTCAGTAACAATGACTAACGCCTGTTCATATTTTTCTTCTGTCACTTCATCCATTTTATCCAGATATTCGAGATCATCAACCGTCGTACCGACTGCATACACATCCTTGTCAGGAAAGGTTGCTCGAATAAGTTCTTTCAGTCCACACTGGGAACCGATAGCGTCCGGATCAGGTCTGACATGCCTATGAATGATAATGGTATCCCATTGTTTAATATACTCCCAAAGGTCTTTCTTAATCATATTGTCCTTTTTATTCACTGTTTCTAACAACACACGCATTTCTCCTTTTCAGTTCTAGCTTTTTTGTTATCTTTTCTGAATCAGCTGACACACCACAATCGCTTTTGCAGCTAATGTATGTTCCGAATAGATTTCAACATCCAGTCTAGCCGAGCGACGATTTTCATCGATCACAGAAGGTTTGATCGTCAGTTCATTACCTAACTGGATCATGTTGAAGTAATGCAGATTCATCTGTTCAACAACCAGATTCTTTTTCTTGTATTTTGATAGATAATTATAAATTGTCTCTGTGACCACTTCGCTGAGCACACCAAATGAGATCGTACCCATGCTGTCAGTAGTCTGCGGGGTAACAGAAAAGGAATACAAGTTGTCTTCTTTTTCTGTAATCAGCTGATTGATCTGATCAGATATGGTATCCCCAGACTGAGGCTGCTTCTGGACAGTCTGCATAGCTTTCATAATATCCTGACGGGAAATGACACCAGCAAGTTTAAGTTCATCACTGACTACAGGCATCACTTCCAGGCCATCCCATATCATTGTATGCGCAATTGAGGCTACGCTCATGTACTTTCTTGCTGAAGCGGGATTCTTAGTCATAACTTTTTCAATCAGTTCTGTATCCTCCTGGCCTACCACATCCTTAGCCGTCACGATCCCCGCCAGTCGACCATCTGACAGAACAACTGGAAATCTGGAATGTCCGCTCTTCTGATTGAGCATTCTATAAGTATATACCGTATCTTCTCTATTAAGAAACTGCGTCCGTTCAAGCGGGGTAAAGATATTCTGAACGCGCAGGATTTCTTTTTTTATCAGCTGGTCAGTCATCGCTCTGTTGATCATCGTGCCCACTGTGAAAGTATCATAAGATGTGCTTATCAGAGGCAATTCCTTATGATTGGCAAGATCGACCACTGTCTGACTGGGCTTGAAGCCCCCAGTTATAAGGACCGCTGCACCGTTCTGTAAAGTGAGCTGCTGAGCTTCTTCTCTGTTACCGATAATCATCAGTGATTCTTCAGTAACATAGCGCAACATGGCTTCTTCGGTCATCGCTCCGATGATGAACTTCGTCAGGGTCTTTTTCAGCCCTTTTTCGCCCCCATGAACCTCTCCATCAATCACCTTCACTATTTCATCGTAGGTCAGGTTCTCGATATGCTCACCATTTTTAGGCTCGATCCGGATCGTCCCCACTCTTTTAATCGTAGACACCAGGCCGTTGTTCTCTGCTTCTTTTATAGCTCTGTAAGCTGTCCCCTCACTGACTTGAAGTTCTTTGGCAATCAGTCTTACCGAGAGCTTCTCCCCTACCGGCAGAGACTCGATAAAGTCGATAATCTGTTCATGTTTAGTCTTCATCTCTTTCAGGTTTCCTTTCGCTAACTTTCTTTTCCCATAACGGCAGTGGGATCGTTTCAAAGATAACCGACTCCAGTCCGGTAACCGTGATACCCAGAAGCCTCACTCCTAAGGTTGCAGATTCTTCTTCCCAGATCGATAAAGCAATCTGGAAAAGTTCTTCTTCTCCTTTGATATAATCTGGAAAGGAGCGTCGACGCGTTATCGTATCGAAATTTTCATACCTTATTTTAAGCACAACGATTTTTCCGTGTTTCTGTTTTCTTTTTAGGTTATGCATGACTTTCTGTGAGAGGATTCTTAAGGCCTTGATCACATCATTTTCAGTCTTCAGATCTTCAGAGAACGTTGATTCTTTTCCAATCGATTTCGGTTCCCTGTCGTTTTTCACTTCACTGTCGTCGATCCCTCTTACCTTGCGATAAAGTGAATGACCCATTTTCCCAAAATGACTGACCAGCTCCAGCTCTTCATTTTTATATAGATCCTTTCCCGTGTATATGTCCAGACTATGCATTTTCTCAACGGATTTGGCACCCACACCGTGAAATTTTTCAATTGGCAGCACCATTAAAAAGTCGTGTGCTTTATCAGGTGGAATAACTGTAATGCCATTTGGTTTATCGAAATCCGACGCAATTTTAGCCAGAAATTTATTATAGGACACTCCTGCCGAACAGGTCAGTCTCAGTTCCTTTTCAATGTCTCTCCTGATGGCCTGTGCAATGATAGTCGCACTTTTCTGTCCGACATGGTTTATACTGACATCCAGATAGGCCTCATCGAGAGAGAGAGGTTGGATTTTATCCGTATACCGTCTGAAAATGTCATGCATCTGCTTTGAGGTTTCCCGGTAAAGCTCAAAATTTGGACTTACGAATACACCTTCTGGGCATAACTCGTATGCCTTCTGAGCGCTCATAGCTGAATGGATGCCGTAAGTCCGGGCTTCATAACTTGCTGTAGCAACCACACCGCGCCCACCCGTTTCCTTGGGGTGCCGGGCTATGATAACTGGCTTACCCGCTAGAGAAGGATTTTCTCTCACCTCAACTGAAGCATAGAAGGCATCCATATCGATATGAATTATTTTTCTGGACGTATCCCGTTTGGGTTCGTCAAAAAGCAGTAGTCCGTATCTCATAGCGCCTTCAAAACACCTCCATCTTTTACGTTATTATACTAGAAATAAAAGGGTCAGACGACTTTAAAATCAACTCTATTATGACATTCTATGGTGTAAAAAAATAAAACAAGCAGAATGAACCGACCATCCTACTTGTTTTATCCAAATTTATCCTAATAGATCATCAAGCTCCATGTCATCCAGTGAAGAGACGTTATACACTTGAGCTTTCAGCGAAGCGTAATTGAAATAGTCATTCAATGTGATTGTCAAGATATCATCTACTATCTGATAATACCTTGATGGTCTGTAATGCTTCCACTTATATGCGGTGCAGTACTCCCACAAGTCTTCCAAACTAATCTCATCATAGCCGTTCTGACGGAATTCGATCAACTTTTTTTTCAGCCAAACCTCATAATCATCATCTATAATAAAGTTCAAGAGATTACCTCCTTTACTCATTCGAAAGGGGTATAATTACTTCTTCAGTCCTATTCGCTGTCTGCTGTTTTTTCGGGTGTGTTTGTTCCCAGCTCTTCAGACTGGGTCCCAGCTGCGGATGCTTTTGTAACGATACGTGCAACTGCGCGACGTTCGAAGGTTAGATATATCCCTTCACAGTCGATTATTACGGTGTTGTTTGTTTCATTTACTTCATCTACAATGCCGTGCAGGCCGCCGATCGTGACGATCGAATCACCTTTTCCTAATGAGCCGAGCATGTTCTGCGTTTCTTTTGCGCGTTTCTGCTGTGGTCTGATCATCAGCAGGTACATGATACCCATCAGTACTAAAAAGGGCAGCATTCCAAAAAGTAATTCCATGTAGTCATTCCTCCGTCTAATTTCCTGTTTTATTTTCCTGATTATCTCGTTTTCAAAGAGAACGATATTAATGTTTCACTACATACCTTAGCAAATTTCAGAGAAAAATACTAGTCTCATTAAAAACTTCTAAAAGTTTTTAGCATTCGGTTTATTGTATCCGTACTCCTCGAAAAACTGCTCCTTGAACTCAAGCAGGTTGTCTTCCCTGATTGCCTGTCTGACTTTCTTCATCAGGTCCAGCAGGAAATAGAGGTTGTGATAACTCGTCAGTCTCAGACCGAAAGTTTCATCTGATTTAAGAAGATGTCTCAAGTATGCTCGGGTATAGTTCCGGCACGTGTAGCATTCGCATTTTTCATCTAGAGGTCTGAAATCTCTCGCATAAATGGCATTCTTGATTACGACACGTCCCTTGCTGGTCATTGTCGTCCCGTTACGTGCAATACGGGTCGGAAGCACACAGTCAAACATATCAACTCCACGCATAACTCCTTCAATCAATGCATCAGGTGTCCCCACCCCCATAAGATAGCGGGGTTTGTCTTCAGGTAAGAGCGGTGTAGTGAAATCGAGCACCCGATACATATCTTCTTTAGGTTCACCGACAGATAGCCCACCTATTGAGTAACCGGCAAAGTCCATACTAGTCAGATCTTTAGCTGACTGTTTACGCAGATCTTCAAATCCAGCGCCCTGAACAATTCCAAACAACCCTTGACTATCAGTATTCTGGTGCGCTTCCAGTCCTCTTTCTGCCCATCTTGAGGTTCGCTCGACCGATTTTTTGACGTAATCATAGCTTTCATCAAATGGGGGGCATTCGTCGAAGGACATCATAATATCCGGTCCCAGCTTGTTCTGGATATTGATGGCTTTTTCAGGAGACAGGAAGAGTTTAGATCCGTCCATATGACTCTTGAAGTGGACGCCTTCTTCTTCAATTCTCCTCATATCTGAAAGTGAAAAGACCTGGAATCCACCTGAATCGGTCAGTATCCCATTGTCCCAGTTCATGAAAGCGTGCAGACCTCCCGATTCAGCAATCAGATCTTCTCCTGGTCTCAACCAGAGGTGATACGTATTGCTCAAGATGATGCCTGCTCCCATTTCTTCAAGCTCTTCAGGAGCAATAGTCTTAACGGTTGCCAGTGTCCCTACAGGCATGAACATAGGTGTTTCAAAAGTTCCGTGAGGTGTCGTGATTTTACCCAGGCGGGCTCCTGTGTGTTTATCTTTTTTTTCTAATGTATATGTGACTGGATGATTACTCATAACTAGCTCCTACTCTTTTATCTCTTTTTAACAAACATCGCATCTCCAAAACTGAAGAAACGGTATCTCTCCTGGACAGCATGATTATACGCTTCTAATACGAAGTCTCTTCCGAGAAATGCACTGACCAGCATAATCAGCGTCGACTTCGGCAGATGGAAGTTAGTCAGGAATCCGTCGACTGCTTTAAACTGGTAGCCGGGAGCGATAAAAATATCCGTCCATCCGCTGGCTGCCTGGAATCTCCCATCAAATGCCTGGCCGATTGTTTCCAGTGTACGGATTGACGTTGTGCCGATGGCTATGATACGCCCGCCTTCTTCTCTTGTTCTGTTCAATGTGTCTGCTGATTCTTCTGACAGCTGATAGAATTCTTCATGCATCTTATGTTCTTCGATATTATCTACACTCACTGGACGGAACGTGCCTAAACCCACATGAAGCGTCAGGAAAACGAGCTTGACTCCTTTTTCCTATATCTTCTCAAGGATTTCCTCCGTGAAATGCAGCCCTGCTGTCGGTGCAGCAGCTGATCCATTTTCTTTTGCGTAAACGGTCTGATAACGTTCGCTGTCATCAAGACGTTCTTTGATATAAGGCGGTAGAGGCATTTCACCCAGCGACTCCAAAGTCTCAAGGAAAATCCCTTCATAAGAAAATTCTACGATTCGTCCCCCATGTTCCAGAGATTCGATAACAGTCGCTTTCAGACGTCCATCTCCAAACGTAATGACTGTTCCCGGCTTAGCTTTTTTAGCCGGCTTCATCAAGGTTTCCCACTTATCTCCTTCAAGGTTCTTAAGAAGAAGCACTTCCATGTGAGCTTTTGTGTCTTCTTTTTCCCCGTATAGTCTGGCAGGAAGAACCCGTGTATTATTCATTACAAGCGCGTCACCCGGATTCAGTTCATCTATTATACTTTCAAACTGTCTGTCTTCAATAGCTTCTGTTTCCTTAGTCAATACCATCATTTTAGAGGATGATCGGTTTTTCAATGGTGTCTGCGCAATCAGTTCTTCAGGTAATTCAAAATCAAAATCATTTGTAGTTAATGTCATGCGTATTCTCCTTTTATGATTTACTTCTTCATCAGATGCATCAGGTCGAAATGGTCATACGCCTTCTGAGTAGCCATTCTTCCACGAGACGTCCTTTGAATAAAGCCTTCTTTAAGCAGAAAAGGTTCAACCATATCTTCTATCGTCATCATTTCTTCTCCTATATTAGCCGATAAAGTATTCAGCCCTACTGGTCCGCCGTTATAAAGAGTGATCATGGTCTTGAGCAGTTTGTGATCGACGCTGTCCAGCCCCATATGATCTACACTCAGAAGATCTAAAGCTGAAGCAGCATTCTCCTTATCGACGATGCCTTCTCCTCTGACTTGTGCATAATCTCTTACTCGCTTGAGCAGACGATTGGCAATTCTGGGCGTGCCTCTGGACCTCCTGGCAATTTCCAGCGCCCCGTCTTCCACGATATCCGTCTGCAGTACAGATGCCGATCTAAGCACAATTTTTTCCAGCTCTTCCTTGGTATAGTATTCCATATGTGCCAGAATACCGAACCGGTCTCTCAGAGGTGCCGACAGTGATCCGGCCCGAGTCGTTGCACCGATCAATGTGAAAGGGGGAAGGGGAAAATGGACGGGATGAGCCGTTTCTCCCTGACCGATAATGATATCGACGTAGAAGTCTTCCATTGCGGAATACAGCATTTCCTCTGCAATCCTCGGCATCCGGTGAATCTCATCGATAAATAAGATCCCTCCTGGCTCCAGATCATTCAGCAGAGCCACCAGATCGCCTGGCTTTTCAATTGCCGGTCCGCTGGTTGTCCTGATTTCTGCTCCCATTTCATTGGCAATCACGATAGCCATGGTGGTTTTTCCGAGTCCTGGCGGGCCATAGAGAAGAACATGATCCAGTGCTTCTTCCCTGTTTTTGGCTGCTTCGATGTAAATCGACAGTTCCTTCTTTATTTTTTCCTGACCAAGATAATGAGCCAGACGTTGGGGTCTGAGCGTATGCTCCAAAGACTGTTCCTTCGAGTCCATCACCTGTTCAGATGTCAAATGTTGATTGTCTTCCATAACGTTCTCCTTTATTCACTGGCCTACTTTTTCATCAGATAAGACAGAGCTTCACGTATGTAAGCATCCGTACTCAGCTTCTTCCGATTATCAAACTGTTTTCTTGCTCTCGCTACATCTTTCTTTGTGTAACCCAGTGCCAGTAACGCTTCGATGGCTTCTTCAAAGGACTGGTTCGATCCCTCAGGCATATCAAAGACCTGCTGTCCTTCAAGGCCGTTTCCATCTGTTCCTTCAAATTCAGACAGTTTCCCTTTCAGATCGAGGACGATCTGCTGAGCAGTCTTTTTGCCCACACCAGGGAACTTGGTCAGAAATGTGACATTGTTGTCTTCAATTGCCTGAACGAAACCTTGGTGATTATCATTAGCCAGAATGGCCAGAGCAGATTTCGGTCCAATTCCTGACACATTGATCAGTTTCAGAAACAGATTCTTCTCCTGCATCGTCTTGAATCCAAAAAGCTGCATACTGTCCTGTTTAACATCCTGATAGACGTAGATCAGTATCTCCTGGCTCATCTGATCCGTATACCTGAAAGGATTCGCCATCAGAATCTTATATCCGATTCCCTGATTGTCGATCACAATATACCCAGGATAAAGGTGTGCGACGGTCCCTTTTATATATTCAAACATATCATTACCCTCACTTACCGTTAGTTAATCTTCACTATTATAACACAAAAACACCTGTCCATTAAGTCAAGTTAGGAACAGGTGTTTCAGTCTATCAGTTAGTTTAATTGAATTCCGCCAGATACTCGCCGTATCCTTCTTCCTCAAGCTTGTCCACTGGCACAAAGCGCATGGCAGCCGAATTGATGCAGTATCTCAACCCGCCTTTATTCTGTGGTCCATCTGTAAAGACATGTCCAAGGTGCGAGTCAGCTTCACTGCTTCTGACTTCTGTTCGTTCCATACCAAAAGTCGAATCTCTTTTCTCTTTAACTGTACGTTTCTTTATCGGTTTAGTAAATGATGGCCAGCCGCAGCCTGCATCATATTTATCATTTGAAGAAAACAGCGGTTCACCACTGACAACATCGACGAAAATACCGTCTTCGAAAAACTGATCATATTCACCAGTTCCCGGCCGTTCCGTTGCATTATTCTGCGTGACTTCATACTGGATCGGTGTCAGTTTCTTTTTCAGTTCTTTTTTATCCATGTGACGCCTTCCTTTCTTTAGTGAGGGTCCTGAATCCGTTTGAACATCTTTTCCATGTCATTTGTCGTGAAGCTGACCAGTACCGGCCTGCCATGCGGACAATTATACGGATTCTGAGTGTGTTTCAAATCTTCCAGCAGCTGCATTCCTTCCTGTGGCGAAAGGTAGTGATTAGCCTTGATCGACCGCTTGCAGCTCATCATGATGGCCGTTGCTTCCCTGAATTTGGCAACAGTCAAGCTTTTATGTGCTAAGAAAAAATCGATCATTTCCTTGACCGTTTCTTCCACCTGTCCGGCAATCATCCAATTGGGATGGTTCCTTAAAACGAAGCTGTTCTGACCAAAATCTTCCAGATGAATGGATGCTTCCTGCAGTTTATCTATATTCTCTCTGATGACGAGTGCTTCATCGGTAGGATAGTCAAGAACAAGCGGCACCAGCAGTTCCTGCAGGTCCGTACCATGTTCAGAAATCGTCGCCTTATAGTACTCATACTTGATTCTTTCCTGAGCAGCGTGCTGGTCTATAATATACAACCCTTTTTCATTTTGAGCAAATAAATAGGTCCCGTGCATCTGTCCAATATACTCAAGTTCAGGAAATGGGGAGTGTGTCTGGTTGATAGAATCGATTTTCATAGCCGTTCTCACAATCGATTCTTCATGATTTTCGAGGCCAGTTGTACTTCCTGGCTGACTGTCCTCTTTCAACTTAGAGTCTTCTACTTCTTCATTCCAGTTTTCAGCCTTGTTTAGTCCTACTTCTTCTCTCATAGTAAAACGCTGATCATCCTCCAGAACACGTTCTGAAGAGTGAGTTGAATAGCTATCAGAGACTCTCTGGTCGAACTGAAAACGTGTCTGTTCGGGCTTGACCATCTTGTCTGTCTGCTTTCTACTCTGCGGCTTATACACATTTTCTAGCGCATTAGGGATCCTGTTCTCCTGACTCAAACGTTCTTTAATTGTCTGGCTGATCAGCTGTCCGAGTTCCCGTTCATTACTAATGCGGACCTGCTGTTTAGTCGGATGCACGTTCACATCCAGCAGTAATGGATCCATCGTGATTCTGATTACCGCAACAGGGTAACGTCCAACCATCAATGTCGATCCGTAACCTTCAACAATGGCTTTATTCAAGGCATAATTTTTTATCACACGCCCATTCACAATTAGGGTAATGTAATTGTTGCTTGCTCTTGTCACCTCAGGAAGAGAAATGAATCCGTCCAGGTTGAAATCAAATGTCTCTTGACTGATATGCTTCATTTTACGGGCAGCATCAACGCCATATACCCCGGCAATTGCCTGAATCTGCTCTTTGTTTCCTGAGGTCCTAATCATGACGGAACCGTCCGACACAAGCTTAAAAGAAATTTCAGGGTGCGCAAGGGCAAATCGGTTGATCGCATCAGTAATATGCGACAGCTCCGTTTTCAACGTCCTTACGTATTTCAGACGGGCCGGTGTATTATAAAAGAGTTCATCTACAGTGACTGCCAGCCCTTGTCTTGACTTGGCTGCAGAATCTTCAACCACTTCTCCCCCTACCAGAACCAGTCGCCTGCCGGGTTGATTGCTTTGTGCTGTTTCTACAGTAACTTTGGATACAGAGGCGATACTTGGAAGAGCCTCTCCTCTGAAACCTAGGGTCCTGATTCGGAACAAGTCGTCATTGGAAATCAGCTTGCTCGTTGCATGGCGCTCAAATGCAGAAAGCACTTCTTCAGAAGCTATCCCCTCACCGTTGTCAATTACTTGTATTCGGTTCAACCCGGCTTCTTCGACAAACACTTCGATTTTCGAACTGCCTGCATCGATGGCATTTTCCACCAGTTCCTTCACCACTGAAGCTGGACGTTCGATCACTTCACCCGCTGCTATCTGATTGGCCAGGGTGGGCGACATGATTTGGATTTTTGGAGTCATTTGATCACTCAGCCTTTCACTCATCTGTCTTCATTTTGTCCTGCAGCTGACTTAATAGCTGCAATGCTTCGATCGGGGTCGTGTTGAGTACATTTACTTTCTGCAACGCTGCAATCACATCTTTTTCATTAGTCGTCAGATCATCAAAGAGATTCAGCTGCTCCTGCATCCTCAGACTGTCTTCATTCACAGTAACGGGTTGTTCCTCTTTATCTTCGAACAGATGGTCCTCCTTCTGTTCCAGATCAGACAGAATATGTCCAGCCCGGTCAAGGAGCGCGTCCGGAAGACCGGCTAATCTGGCCACCTGCACCCCATAACTTTTATCCGCCGGGCCTTTCATCATTTTGTGAAGAAAGACAAGGTTGCCCTCTTCTTCAACCGCACCAACATGGACATTTTTTAATCCTTCAAGTCTTTCTTCAAGGACTGTCAGTTCATGATAATGGGTTGAAAACAATGTTTTTGCTCTTATTTTATCGTGGACATACTCAATAATCGCTTCCGCAAGTGCCATGCCATCATAGGTGGCTGTCCCCCGGCCAATCTCATCGAACAGAAGCAGACTGTTCTCTGTAGCGTGCTGGAGAGCCTGATTCGTTTCGTTCATTTCGACCATGAAGGTGCTTTGTCCACCGATCAAATCATCCATCGCCCCTATCCGAGTAAACAGTCGGTCAAATACGGGGAGAGCGGCACTTTCTGCGGGTACAAAGCAGCCCATCTGAGCCATAATGACGCTGAGTGCCAGTTGTCTCATAAACGTGCTTTTACCTGACATATTCGGTCCAGTAATCAGAAGTATGGATGTCTCCTTAGTAAGATCCACGTCATTTGGCACATAAGACTGTTCTCCCATAACTTTTTCTACTACAGGATGTCTGCCGTTCCTGATATGGATATCCTGGCTATCAACTGAGAACTGTGGTCTCACGTAGTTGTATTCTTCACTGACCGAAGCGAAACTTTGAAGCACATCAATTTCTGCAACAGCACGAGCCAGCTTCTGCAATCTGTTGATCTCTTCTTTGACCATCTGACGGACATCCACAAACAAGTCATACTCGAGATTTTTTGACTTTTCTTCCGCTTCAAGAATCAGTGCTTCTTTTTCTTTGAGTTCAGGTGTGCTGTATCTTTCAGCATTTGCCAGGGTCTGTTTTCTTTCATAACGCCCTTCTTCCAGTTTGCTTACATTGCCTTTAGACACTTCGATGTAATACCCGAACACTTTGTTGAATCCTATTTTCAGATTCTTTATGCCAGTAGCTTCTCTTTCTTTCTGTTCGAGTTCTGCCATCCAGCGTCTGCCGTTAGTCATGGCTTCCTTATATTTGTCCAGTTGTTCATGGTAGCCTCTTCTGATTATCTCTCCATCAGTAACTGAGATGGGTGGGTCTTCGTCGATAGCCTGCTCGATAAGATCTCGCACGTCATCAATCGGATCCAGCTGACTTAAATAACTATCCCAGATCTTTTTTGTGTTGAGCCTGTCAACGATATCTGTCACGTGAGGAATCTGATCTAAAGACTGCTTGAGTTGGATCAGGTCTCTGGCATTGACCGTCCCAAAGGCTACTCTTCCTGCCAATCTCTCCAGATCATAGATGTTCTTCAGAACCTCGACCAGGTCATTCCGCTCAAAAAAGTGATTAAGCAGACCTTCTACTTTGTCCAGCCGCTCCTCGATCTGCTTCTTCCTTATCAGTGGTTTTTCAAGCCAGGATCTCAGCATGCGTCCTCCCATAGCTGTCTGGGTCTCATCCAGCAGCCAAAGCAAGGTACCCTTTTTTGATCCGTCTCTCAAGGATGTAGTCAGCTCCAGATTTCTTCTGGCATCCTGTCCATACAGCAGAAAGTTTCTTGTTTCATAAAACTGAACTTCCTGAAGGTGGTCCAGACTCCTCATTTGTGTTTCTGACAAGTAAGCCAGCAGCAGATCAATGACTCTGATAAGCGAGCTGTCCTGGACCAATTCAGTCAGACTGGATAATGGGTGCTGATAATCATCTGAAGAAGGATGCGAGACAGACATATTGTAGTGCTGAGCGAGCGTTTCCTGCAGGTCCAGAAATTCTCCCGGTTCAATGATCACTTCCTTACATTGGATCGATACCAGTTCGTTCACTGCTTCCTGAAGGGTCTCCACTTCAGTCACTTTGATTTCACCAGTAGTCAGATCAGCGTAGGACAGACCGATGTGCGGCTGCAGAGACGCCATAGCTGCTATATAATTGTTTTCTTTTGCCTCGACTGTCTTGGATTGCATGACCGTACCTGGCGTGACAACTTGGACAACCTCCCTTTTGACCATTCCCTTGGCCTGTTTCGGGTCCTCCACCTGTTCGCATATTGCCACTTTGTATCCCATTTCTATTAAGGTATCAATATATCCCTTGGCAGAGTGATGAGGCACTCCACACATGGGAATCTGCTCTTCCGCATTCTTATTTCTACTTGTCAAGGTCAGCTCAAGCAGCCGGGCAACCTTTACCGCATCATCAAAGAACAATTCATAGAAATCTCCTAGACGATAAAACAGAAAGGCATATGGATACTGTTTTTTTATTGATAAGTACTGCTCCATCATGGGAGTATGCTTAGTTTTCTGGGGCATTATGCTCACTCTTTCTAATGTCTATTGTTCAATTGGTTAACCGAAGAACGGGTTATCTTCGTCAATACGAATAGGCTTGATATCAACAGCTTTCCCGCTGGTATTATCTATCTCCAGATAACAGCCATTCAATCGCGTCCGACCCGTTTCCGGCACTTCAAACTGGTTAGGCATCTGAGTAGTAAATTTATGAAGAATAGAGTCTTTTTTCATCCCCAAAATACCATCATAGAAGCCTGTCATGCCTACGTCGGTCTGATAGGCGGTTCCTTTCGCTAAGATTCTCGAATCATTGGTCTGCACATGGGTATGTGTGCCAAGAACGGCAGAGACCTCTCCATCCATGAACCAGCCCATTGCTTCCTTTTCGCTAGTTGCTTCTGCATGGAAATCGATAAGGATATGAGGGGTGATTTTTCGTGCATCTTCAACAAGTGCCCGTCCGACCCGAAATGGATCTTCTAAATCAGCCATGAACGTTCGACCGTGAAGATTGATCACTGCCAATGTCTGCTGGTTGATTTTAATATATGCCAGTCCCTTGCCTGGGGTTACATCATTATCAGGATAATTAGCTGGACGAATCAGCTTTTTTTCATTGTCAATAAAGTCAAAAATCTCTCTCTGATCCCAAGTGTGGTTTCCCATAGTGACTAAATCGACCCCTGCTTGTAGAAGCTTTTTATAATCTCTTTCAGTGATCCCCCGTCCCCAAGCTGCGTTCTCACCATTAGCTATCGTTGCCTGAGGTTTATACTTTTCTTTTAACCGTGGAAGCCACTCTCTGACCATATCTACACCAAGTGACCCTACAATATCTCCTATAAATATTACTTTCATACTCAGACCTCTTTTCTAATCGCTCTCTCTATTTTAACAGCTTTATACTCCAAAAATCAAAATCATTCATACTACATAATGGATATAAAAAAGCCAATCATACAGACAAGATGTCTGCATGATTGACCTGTTTGTTATTTAGCGTATTCTACTGTTCTTGTTTCGCGTATAACCGTTACTTTGATGTGTCCGGGATAGTCCATGTCATCTTCTATTTGTTTACGTACATCTCTGGCAAGTTTAGACGTCATGCTGTCATCAAGCTCATCCGGCTTAACGATAATACGCACTTCACGTCCAGCCTGAATCGCGAAACTTTCTTTAACACCCTTATGGCTGTTTGAAATGCGTTCAAGGTTTTCAAGTCTCTGCAGGTAATGCTCCAGGGACTCACTTCTTGCTCCAGGTCTTGCCGCAGATATAGCATCTGCCGCTTCGACTAAGACTGAGATGACAGAAGTAGCTTCGACATCTCCATGGTGGGAAGCAATCGCATTTATTACCGTATCATTTTCCTGATACTTCATCGCGATTTGAGCTCCGATTTCCACATGCGATCCCTCTACTTCACTGTCGAGTGCTTTTCCAATATCATGGAGAAGCCCGGCACGTTTAGCCAGCTGAATGTCTTCACCTAGTTCAGCGGCCATAACCCCAGCAAGTTTCGCAACTTCAATAGAATGGTTCAACACGTTTTGACCATAACTTGTTCTAAAATGCAGACGTCCGACGATTTTCATCAGATCAGGATGAATTGAATGAATGCCTAGATCGAACATGGCTTCTTCTCCGATTTCTCTGATTCTTTCGTCCATTTCCTTACGGGATTTCTCCACAGCTTCTTCGATTCTACCAGGATGAATACGTCCGTCAGAAATCAGTTTTTCAAGTGCCATTTTAGCCGTTTCTCTTCTGATTGGGTCATATCCACTTAAGACGACTGCTTCAGGCGTATCATCAATAATCAGATCCATTCCTGTCAGACTCTCAAGCGTTCTGATGTTACGACCCTCGCGGCCAATGATGCGGCCTTTCATGTCATCATTTGGCAGACTGACCACACTTACAGTTGATTCTGTCACGCGATAAGCTGCACAGCGCTGGATAGCTTGTGTGACTAACGCTTTGGCTTTTCTGTCTGCTTCCACTTTAGCTTTATCCTCATACTGTTTGACCATGATAGCCATTTCACGAGACAAGTCGTCTTCCGTCTGTTTCAGTATAATAGATTTGGCTTCTTCTTCTGACAAAGCTGCAATCGTATGAAGTTTGTTCTGCTGTTCCTCAAGCAGGTCTTTAGCTGCCTGTTCCAGCTCTTCAACTTTTTTCTGACGTGCAGAAAGTTTATCCTCTCTGCTCTGCAGTGAACTTTCCCTTTTTTCCAAAGTACTTTCTTTTCGCCCTAGGTTATCTTCTCTTTGAGCTAGTCGATTTTCCTGGCGAGATACTTCAGATCGACGTTCCTTCAGCTCCCACTCTGCCTCTGTTCGATAAGAATGGATTTCTTCCTTTGCCTCCAGCAACGCTTCTTTTTTCAAAGTTTCAGCTTCTTTATTTGCGTCTTCAACAATGTCTTCAGCTGTTTGTTTAGAATTAGCTAATCTTTTCTCAAAACTCTGTTTTGTAAAATAAGATCCTACAACTACACCAATAATCAAAGCAACGATGATAGCGAAGGCTGTTAAAAGTATGTCCATCTAATCACCTCCGTATCAATATTTTGTTTTCATGTATAAAATAATCAGATATCGATTAAAATATCCTATAAAGGTTATTGTACACAATTAGTTCTGCTTCATTTTTTATAAAATAGAAACATACTAGTTTAATTTTATAGGTCTTTACATCTTCTGTCAACTAGCATTTAAGGGAGCTGACACAGTGAAAATAAAAAAACAACACCCTCCTATTAAGAGGATGCTGAGTCAGATTAATCTAGATCGAGTGTTTCAGGATCCGCACTTTCAATGATTTCTGTATCTTCTTCGTCACCGATGCCATAAGCAGTACGAACTTTCTTCTCAAGTTCTGCACGCATCTCAGGATGGTCGACCAGATACTGTTTTGCGTTTTCTCTTCCTTGACCGATTCTTTCATCACCATATGAGTACCATGCGCCTGCTTTAGTAATAATATCTGCGTCTGATCCCATATCTACGATTTCTCCGACTTGTGAGATTCCTTCGCCATACATAATGTCGACCATAGCCACTTTGAATGGTGGAGCAACTTTGTTTTTGACAATCTTGATTTTAGTACGGTTTCCAGTCATGTCCTGTCCGGATTTAATTGATTCTCCTCTTCTTACTTCCAGTCTCACAGAAGAATAGAATTTCAAGGCACGTCCTCCAGGCGTTGTTTCAGGATTACCAAACATGACCCCGACTTTTTCACGAATCTGGTTGATGAATAGAGCAATAGTCTTCGTCTTGTTGATCGATCCGGATAATTTACGAAGAGCCTGGGACATCAGTCGTGCTTGAAGTCCAATGTGTGAGTCTCCCATTTCTCCATCGATCTCAGCTCTTGGGACCAGCGCAGCAACAGAGTCGATGACTACCATATCAACCGCACCACTTGAAACTAAAGCATCCGCAATTTCAAGTGCCTGTTCACCCGTGTCCGGCTGAGATAAAAGCAGTTCATCAATGTCCACTCCAAGTGCTCTTGCATACTTAGGATCAAGTGCGTGCTCCGCATCGATAAAGGCAGCAATTCCGCCGTTGGCCTGTACTGAAGCTATCGCGTGCAGGGCTACGGTTGTTTTACCGGAACTTTCAGGACCGTAGACTTCAATAATACGTCCTCTCGGGTATCCTCCTATACCTAATGCAACATCCAGTGAAAGTGAGCCACTCGGTACTGTCTTGACCTGAGTGTCCACTTTTTCACCCATTTTCATAATTGACCCTTTACCATAACTTTTTTCGATTTTCTTCATTGCTGTTTCTAATGCTTTTGCGCGATCATCCGCCATTTAATTTCCTCCTGTATCCGTTCACTTGTCTTCTTAAATATAAAATAACTTTCTAATCTCTATGTCTATTTTAGACTGATGTATCAGAAAAATCAAGTTTTTTCGAACATTCATTCGGTTTATTTTTTATCTTCGCCATAAAAAATCGTATTCTCTATAGGCATGTCTTTCAGGACTCGTCTAACAAGTTCCAAGGCATTTTGCACAGCCAGCCGTCTGTTTCTATTCCGCTTATATCCGAAGTGAAAGTGTTTTGAAAATGATTGTTTATCTTTATATGCGATTCCTATATAAACCGTGCCTGGTATCTGGTCTTTAAGCGAACTCGGTCCTGCCACGCCTGTCAGTCCGACACCAATATCGGCATCAAACATAGCTCTGGATTTTTCAGCCATTTCTATCGCACATTCCGGGCTGACTACTCCAAATTTGTTGATTGTTTCTTTAGTGACTTTAAGAACTTTATTCTTTTTATCAGCACTGTAAGTTATTAATCCCCCTTCCAGAATAGAACCAGCAGACAAATCACTTGTCAGATCACTGAGGAAAGCACCTCCAGTCAGACTTTCTGCTGCTGTTATAGTCAAGCTTCGCTCGTTCAGCATATCTTTTATGACATCGGCCAGCCGCTTGTCACCATATCCAAAGAAGTAATCGGGCAATATCTCCATTATATCCTTTTCTATCTCGTCTATGGCTTCATTTCCCTGTTCCTCATTTTCAGCTTTTGCTGTAATTCTGACAGTTATTTCTCCGTCATTTGCATAAACAGCAACTGTGGGATTAGACTGATTTACTACGATATCCTGAATTTTTTCTGCCAGTTGTGCTTCTGTCAGTCCGAAAAACCGCATCACTCTGGAAACGAGCACCTGTTCATCGAGGATGTGCTTGACTATCTCTTCTTTCAGATAATTTTCAACCATCGGCTCCAGTTCGTCAGGTGGCCCCGGTAGGAGGGCATAATGGCGATTGTTCTGGGTCAGCATCATGCCTACTGCCAACCCTGTGTCATTAGTCAGCGGTCTCGAATCTGCAAAAATCAGAGCCTGGAGCTGATTGTTTTCAGGCATATTAAAATCAGAATTTTTATGATAGGTTATGATCTTGTTTTCAGTCTCTTCGTGAAGAATAAGATCGACATCCAAATAATTGGCTAGAGTTTTTTTCGTAATATCATCTTCTGTAGGCCCCAGACCACCAGATAATACAATCAGATCAACTCTTTGTTCAGCTTGCTTAATTGCATCAACCAGTCTTTCAGGGTTATCTCCTACTGTTACATGATGGTACACTTCGACTCCTAAAGCAGCCAGTTCTCTTGACAGGAATGCAGAATTGGTATTGACTACATGCCCAAGCAGCAGTTCCGTTCCTATTGAAATAATTTCTGCTTTCATAATGGCCTCCTATATATAATATTTACCTTTCATTCTATTTATCACTAATATTTTAACACATGAAAAAATAAACCATGTCAAAAAGAATTAAAAAGACATACAGACTCAAACCTGCATGTCTTTCATTATTCATTATTATTCTGAAAAAGTACCTGAGAACACATCTCTTGCCTCGTAAAAATAATTGACTCCTGAATATATCGTAAAGAAGAGACAGACATAGAGAAGGATTGTTCCTATAGAAACATTTAATCCACCAAAAGGAAAATCATTGATCAAAAGAAAAATAATTGCGAACATTTGAGTGTTTGTTTTTATTTTCCCGGGCCAAGCAGCTGCCATGACTGTTCCGCCCTGTTCCACGAGAATCAGTCTTAGTCCTGTGACAGCTAATTCTCTGGATACGATAACTGCCACTACCCATGAAGGAGCCATGCCAAGTTCAACAAGAAGGATCAGCGTCGACATGACCAGCATCTTATCTGCCAGAGGATCAGCGAATTTACCAAAATTTGATACGATGTTCATTTTTCTAGCTAAATAACCATCCAGCCAGTCTGTAAAACTCGCAACTGAAAACAAAATCGCTGCCACAAGCAGCTGAATATCGATATCTGAACCAAACACAGTCAGCGTGCCTAAATTTAGAGGAGCAAGGACCAGTACGATAAATATAGGAATCAGAAAAATTCTGAACAAGGTGATTTTATTAGGTAGATTCATTGTTTCCTCCTGATGAAAAAGACCAGACTGACGAAAGACTGGTCTTTTATCTTTCTATGATTAATTAAATGTGATGAACATTTCCTGTCTTACAGCTGTTGCTGCTTCGGCAAAAGGTAAGGATTCACCATTCAGTTCAATTGAAGTTGCAGGTGCATTTCCTATAACTATCGCAACCTCGGCTGCAGTTCCATCAAATGATACTTCAAGTGTTTCTCCGCTATTGATCATACCCTCTTCGACCGGTGATCCATCTATAGTTATTCTTACCCATGAGGCTGCTCCATCAGCAGACAAACTAAGCGTCTGGTTATCCGGATGAGTGCCTGATATTTCATAAGTCGTAGTTGAGGCCGTTCCATCTATTTCTTCAATGGACTGCTCTTCACTGTCCTCACCATTTTCTTCTTCAGTATCCTCTTCATCATTGCCCGACTCATCGTCACCGGTGTCTTGAGAATCTTCCTCCAGATCTTCTTCGGTATCTTCTTCTTCCGCATCGTCATTGTTGTCGACTTCAACAACACCAGCGCCCTCATCACCCTGGATAAAGGAATCACTGTCACCATTTCCAGCGCCACTGGTTACAGCTAAATATATTGCAAAGATAATTGCGATCACGAGCAGTACGATGAGTATTGTAGGAAGACTATCCTGTACCGTGGCCATAAACCCGGTCCGTTTAGTCTTAGAACGTGTCTGGGTGTTCTGAACACTTTTCGAGTATGTCGTTTCACTTACTTGAGGAATACTGTCCATATGATTATTGATCAGTTCTTCTCCATTTAATCCAACTGAATCTGCGTATTGTTTAATAAAAGCACGCGCATAAAAATTGCCTGGTAATACATCAAGGTTGCCTTTTTCAACAGCAATCAGATAGCGTTTTTGTATCTTCGTAATCTGCTGCAGATCATCCAGCGTGTACCCTTTAGCTTGACGAGCTTCTTTTAATTTCTCTCCTATTTCGTTCAAACTGTTTCACCTGCCTAGAGTATTTCATTTATTTATATGATTTAAAAGTCATTTCGTTTAAAGTTGTCATGATACAATGCAGGAAAAGAATGTGTTATATTCCATCCATCTTTACAAAGTATACCATAAGTGACTATACTCGTATAGTGAATAAACCCTCTAATCAAGAATCAATTTTTAACTTTTTAAGAATTTATTACAGCTATTGTGTATGTCAGCTGAGATAATGTATATACATACAACAAAAGGAATGTTATACATTCAAAAAACCAGGCACAAAATCGTATCAAAGATTTTGTGCCTGGTTATTTACATTAATTTGCGTAATTCATCAGCTTTATCAGTTTTTTCCCATGAGAGATCAACATCAGTTCTACCGAAGTGCCCATAAGCAGCTGTCTGTTTGAATATAGGTCGTTTAAGATCCAGCATTTTAATGATTCCAGCTGGTCTAAGATCAAAGAGTTCTCTTACAGCATTGATTAATCGCTCATTTGATATTTTCCCAGTTCCAAACGTATCGATAGAAATCGATACAGGCTGTGAAACACCAATAGCATAGGCTAGCTGAACTTCTACTTTATCTGCCAAATCCGCTGCTACTATGTTTTTAGCAATGTATCTGGCTACATAACTGGCTGAGCGGTCTACCTTTGTTCCATCTTTGCCGGAGAATGCTCCTCCACCATGACGAGCATATCCGCCATATGTGTCGACGATAATTTTTCTTCCTGTCAATCCTGCATCTCCTTGTGGTCCCCCCACTACGAAGCGCCCTGTCGGATTGATATAGTATTTCGTGTCATTATCCAACCATTTGGAAGGAATGACCTGAGTGATTACTTTCTCCATAATATCTTTTTCTAACAAATCTGCTGTGATATCCGGTCTATGCTGAGTACTGATGACAACAGCATCTATTCGTCTAGGATTATCATTTTCATCATACTCTACAGTTACCTGAGCTTTTCCGTCAGGTCTTAAATAATCCAAGCTTTTATTCTTCCTGACTTTAGCAAGCTGGCGCGTTAGTTTATGACTAAGCGAGATAGGCAATGGCATAAGCTCTGGCGTTTCTTTAGTTGCATAGCCAAACATCAGACCCTGGTCACCTGCACCTATTTTATCCAGTTTATCCTGAGCTTCTGACTTGTACTCAATCGAGTCGTCTACACCTACTGCAATATCTGGTGACTGATCATCAATCGACACCACTACTGCACATGTATCTGCGTCAAATCCGTATTTTGCACGGGTATAGCCTATGTCTCTAATAGTATCACGTGCAATTTTCTGCATATCGACATAAGTTTCTGTGCGTATTTCTCCTGCTATCAGAACGAGTCCTGTCGTAACTAATGTCTCACATGCAACTCTAGCTTCCGGATCTTTAGAAAGGATTGCATCTAAAATAGCATCACTGATTTGATCAGCAATTTTATCCGGGTGACCTTCCGTTACAGATTCTGAAGTAAATAATCTTTTTTCCATTAAATATTCCCCCTAATTTGTTCGGTTACAAGGCTTCCGACCGGTTGTGGCCGTCCTATCGGGAATTCATTGTAAACCTTAACCATTTTACCACAAATCAGAAATAAATACACGCTGCAGTTTTAGACTGGGCATATGCATTAATATAACCCCACATCATATAGAGGAATATGATATGATTAATAAGAATATAATAAAAGGAGTTGACTCTATGTCCACTTTGAACAACACGAAAAACATTGAAGTTATTCTTTATCTGCTTACGCCCGTTATTGGCCTATCCTATTCTATAATGTATGAACCGATAACATTACTTCCTCTTGTAATGCTTCTTACATATTTGTATAGCTTGAAAAGATTTGAAAAGAATAGCCAATCAGCCAGGGTTTCTAAATGGACTACACTTATCTTGCTGCTGGTGTCCTTAACTTATTTTTCTTACATTTATTCGCTCTTCTCACTTATATTATTATCCTCGACTGCTTTACTGTTGGGGTTGAAGCCTCAATTTTACAGCTATAATTTAATTACAGTGTACAATGTAATTAAATTGTTTTTACTGGTCGTCATTATGAACGCTTTTGCATTTTACAGTCAGACTCTTTTTATTTCCGCACGACTTATTCTATTTCTAATCATCCTATTCGTGATGTTCTCATTAACTTACATTAAAAATACCAAAAAAAGGAACCCCACTGGATGAGGTTCCTTTTTTACGTTTTTGACATAAAGCGGGTGAGGAGAATCGAACTCCCGACATCAGCTTGGAAGGCTGGGGTTTTACCACTAAACTACACCCGCATCATTATCATAGGTATATGGCGCTGGACAGAGTCGAACTGCCGACACACGGAGCTTCAATCCGTTGCTCTACCAACTGAGCTACAGCGCCTGTAAAAGCGGTCCCGACGGGAATCGAACCCGCGATCTCCTGCGTGACAGGCAGGCGTGATAACCGCTACACTACGGGACCTGTAAATATTCGAAAAGTTTATACTTGTAAACTTCTCAAGAAGCAACAATGTTTCAATAAGATACACTGTGGACTGGTGTCCAAGTGTACCATGTCTGTAATCACTGAAGCATCAACAGATATGGTAAAGGAGGATGTGGGATTCGAACCCACGCGTGCTTTTACACACCTGACGGTTTTCAAGACCGTTCCCTTCAGCCGGACTTGGGTAATCCTCCATTAAAGTAATACTATTTAATTACTATGACCCCTACGGGATTCGAACCCGTGTTACCGCCGTGAAAGGGCGGTGTCTTAACCGCTTGACCAAGGGGCCTATAAAATTAAAAAACGGAGAAGGAGGGATTTGAACCCTCGCGCCGGGAAAACCGACCTACACCCTTAGCAGGGGCGCCTCTTCAGCCACTTGAGTACTTCCCCATACCAATTAAAAATTGATATAATGGGCCTAAGTGGACTCGAACCACCGACCTCACGCTTATCAGGCGTGCGCTCTAACCGGACTGAGCTATAGGCCCCAAATAAATAGGCTGTATTTCAATAATACAAAGCGGGTGAGGAGAATCGAACTCCCGACATCAGCTTGGAAGGCTGGGGTTTTACCACTAAACTACACCCGCTAAAACGGTCCCGACGGGAATCGAACCCGCGATCTCCTGCGTGACAGGCAGGCGTGATAACCGCTACACTACGGGACCTTACGATTTATTCAACCTCTATGAGGTCGTCACACTGTGGACTGACGTCCAAGTGTATCATGTCTGTAATCGCTAAAGCTTCAACAGCCATGACAATTGCGGAGGCAGGACTCGAACCTGCGACCTCCGGGTTATGAGCCCGACGAGCTGCCAACTGCTCTACTCCGCGATAATATAAAAACCATTTAAGGTTACACTGCAAGCGGACGCTTGAGTGCCCCATGGCTGTAATCGCTGAAGCGTCAACAGCCATGGCAATGGACCTTGCAGGACTCGAACCTGCGACCGAACGGTTATGAGCCGTTTGCTCTAACCAACTGAGCTAAAGGTCCGCTTCCATAGCGGCGGAGGGGATCGAACCCCCGACCTCACGGGTATGAACCGTACGCTCTAGCCAGCTGAGCTACACCGCCATTTTAATACTAATCGGGAAGACAGGATTCGAACCTGCGACCCCTTGGTCCCAAACCAAGTGCTCTACCAAGCTGAGCTACTTCCCGAATGTAAAAGTGCACCCTAGAGGAGTCGAACCTCTAACCGCCTGATTCGTAGTCAGGTACTCTATCCAATTGAGCTAAGGGTGCTTTATAAGATCCAATGCCGAGGGCCGGAGTCGAACCGGCACGGAGAAAACTCTCCGCAGGATTTTAAGTCCTGTGCGTCTACCAATTCCGCCACCCCGGCCGGAAACATAAATCGTATATAAGGACAATTGGAATCGGTTTAAGCGGAAGACGGGATTCGAACCCGCGACCCCCACCTTGGCAAGGTGATGTTCTACCACTGAACTACTTCCGCTGGTAATAAAACAAAAATGCCGGCTAAAGGATTTGAACCCTCGACCCACTGATTACAAATCAGTTGCTCTACCAACTGAGCTAAGCCGGCTCAATGTTATGCGGATGGAGGGACTTGAACCCCCACGCCGTGAAGCGCTAGATCCTAAATCTAGTGCGTCTGCCAATTCCGCCACATCCGCATGTGGTATATATAAGATTGCTCTTATATATGAGCCGTACAGGATTCGAACCTGTGACCCACTGATTAAAAGTCAGTTGCTCTACCAACTGAGCTAACGGC
>NZ_BAAADA010000022.1:0-7007 GCF_039522005.1 Alkalibacterium indicireducens | reverse complement strand
CCGGCTATTAACTGCACAAGAACCTGCATAAATAAATCAATATAGTCATGTGTACAATAGTTTCTTGAATCACTTTCTTTTGATCGATGGAAAGACCTTCAATGAGCCACCGATATTGTTGAGGTGTGATTTCGCGAGCTTTATCCGTTGTTCGAGGCCACTGAAAACTTCCGTTTTCGAGCCTCTTATAGAGGAGAAGAAACCCATCACCCTCCCAGAGAATTGCCTTCATTCGATCTTTCCGTCTACCACAGAAAAGAAATAGCGCATGTTGGAAGGGCTCCAGTTTATACGTTAACGAAATCATGGCCGTAAGGCCATCAATGGATTTTCTCATATCAGCTTGCCCACAGGCGAGAAAGATACGGAGATCGTCAGGTAATTGGATTTTCATGATGACCTTCCGATAAGTGTAAGGATTGTTTCCAATGTCTTAGCATCTGCACCATTATGAATCTCAATCTCAGTCTGATGTACACGTAGTACAGCACAAACCTGTAATGATGAATCAGAAACTCTTTCAGAGAGCGGATTCGGCATAGTGATTTCTGCAAATCGCTTTGATTCTGTAACTGCCATCACTCCTGCCTGGATCAATGAATCCTCACGGATTATTTTATTCCAGTAGAAAAAAGAAGGGGCTGAGATTTGGTTTTCCTCACACCAGTTTCTGATTGATTGTCCACTTTGTCTTTGGGCAGCGATAATTTCCTGCAACTTTGTTTTCAATAGGTCATGTTTTGCCTGTCTTACAGTTGCCATATTTGCTTAGCCTCCCAGTTTAGACTTAGTTTTAGTACCGGCTAAGGATTGCTTAGCTGGTGCTAAAACTTACTACTATACTAAAGATTATCTCATGGCAGACAGTGTGTTTGAATCCGTACTTTTATTGAGCGCTTACAACAAACAATGACTTTATATGTATTTACAACGAATTAGATATATGTTATGCTAAATTAAATTTTTTTAAGTTAGAATAGGTTGCTCAATATAAGTACAATTATCAAATGTATTAGCATTAAGATAATAATTAATTGTCTGTATGAAAATACGGTTAGGGTTTTGTTGCTTAGATTGAAACAAATCGGTATGTCACCCTTAATATATGGTGATAGGAAATACCCTTGATAGGAGGAACAACCATAACAAAAGGTCAATTAGAAGCAGAAATAAGCAAGGCATTAACACTGTGGGAGAAGGATTTTCTAGGACGAGGATCCGTAACAGTGAAAACTGACATTTTAAGGGATATGGTCATTGTTGTTCTAAGAGGAATATTAACACCTGCAGAATATAAGGTTTGCCAAACATCAGAAGGAATATTATCTATTAAGAAAGTTCGAGCAGATCTAGTAGAAGCAGGTCGAGATATGTTAGGTGAAATAATAAAAGAAAAAACAGGGGAAGAAGTAATAACATTTCATACGGACATCAGTACAAAAACCGGTGAACGGGTTATGATCTTTAAATTATCTGGCGATTTAGAGAAAAAACTAATGTCTTAGAAAAAATAATAGTAGGGAGATCTACAAAGGCCCATTTTGGATGAAATAGTGGGTAAGTTGAGGATAAACCGACTTTTTTCTAGCGTAAGGCAGTTATACCACTATAAATGTGGATACTGTACCTTGCTAGAAAAAGTCGGTTTTTTGCTTAGGTACTCTATACAACAAACACCACTAAGAGTATGACACAATATCTCAAATACTTTTACAAAAGCCAGGGTATAAGCACTTAATATAATGAAAGGAGGTGTACTACTGTCCCTATAATTTACAATTATATTGTAATGAAAATTATGAACATAAAGGTAAGTTGATAGACAAATGAAAGGTGGAATACACCAGTCAAATGTGGGTCAGCATCCATGGCTACTACCTCAAAATTAGTAATATGATGTTGACCTTATTTTTGCGCATGTAATTAATTATAATTTATTAATGAAAAAATAAGTTTTAAAAATAATGGTGAGGTGTTAAGTAAGATGATTTCTTTAGAATTTGCATTTAGCAACATGTTATCTCCAGCAATATTATTTTTTATATTAGGAGTTATAGCGGTATCAGTTAAATCTGATCTTGAAATACCTGATTCAATTGGATCAGCAATAACATTATATATTTTAATATCCATAGGATTACAGAGTGGAGTAGCAGTGAGTAAAACAGGGATACTAGGAGTAGTAATACCTGCTTTATCCGCAATAATTATGGGTATTTTAATTACAACTGTAGTATACTATATAATGTCAAAAATAGGATTTGATCCAGAAAATGCAGGATCCATAGCAGGACATTATGGAGCATGTAATAGTGTAACCATTATAACAGTTTTGGTTTTTTTAGAGCAAATGGGAGCTAGCTATGAGGAATTTGTGCCTGCCTTGTACCCTTTTATGGATACAGCAGCTTTACTTACCGGTATTGTTCTAGGTCGTGTTGGTTTAAAGAAAAGATCTGTTGAAGTAGAAAAAGGTGAATATAATATAAGAGATATATTGCGTACATCTTTAACAGCTAAATCAACATTATTAATTTTTGGTGGCTTTCTAATTGGATTAATATCAGGTGTTGAAGGAACGAAAAGTCTCATGCCTTTCTATGATAATATTTTTGAGGGAATTTTCACAATTTTTATGCTTGATATAGGAATACTTTCCGGTTCAAGAATCTTTGAACTAAAAAGTGTTAAGCCAGTTACATTGGTGTTAGCAATTATTCTCCCGCCATTACAGGCTTTTATGGCAATAATATTAGCTACTTTTATTGGCTTAAGTCCAGGAGGAGCAACTGTGTTTGCAGCATTGGCTGGTGGAGCATCCTTTATATCTGCACCGGCAGTAATGAGAAGTACCTTTCCGGATGCCAACCCCTCTTTGGCTATTGGAATGAGTCTAGGGATTATTTTTCCCTTTAATATTTTAATAGGAATCCCCCTTTACTATCAAATAGCAAATATAATTTCAAATTTATAGATGGAGGTGTACCAACATGTTGAAAAGTGCTGAGAAAATTATTATAATAACTGAAAGAATAATCTGTTCTCGTATAATAGAATATTTAGAGTCTTTAGGTATTAAAGCTTATACCATTTATCAGAATGTTTCTGGACAAGGTGAAAGAGGTATGAGATCAATATCTGGAGGACTTAGTAGATTTGGTGAAAATATAAGAATAGAAATTATAATAGAGAATGAAGAAGAGGCTATAGCTGTAGCTGAAAAGATATACAATAAATATTTGTCTTCAAAATATGCGGGGATAGTCTATATAGAAGATATTCGAGTAATTAAGTAATGGGTAAGAAAGCCATTATATGTATGAGAGAAGTTCAACTACCGGAGATATAGAGCGTATGGGAAATCAATTTGAAGCTGCAAGACATAAGGCAATTGGAGCTATGGATTTATGTGGTAAAACCTTAGCCTTTGCCAGTGAAGGTTCCTTTGGTCTCCATCCTTTTATGCCTTTCGTTCCATTTAATCGGGAAATAGTACTATTAGTTGATAAAGAGAATGATCTAGAAATCAGTGGTATGGCAACTACAGCATAAAAAAAAATAAGTAAAAAAACAAAAAAACTATTGACAGATTTTGAAAAGTGGTGTATATCTAAATTAGAGTTAGCACTCAACGACAGAGAGTGCTAATGATGAGAATAAAAACAAGTAAAGGAGTGGTTATTATGGCAGGATTAATTCCATTCAACAGAAAACGAAATGATGTAATGAATACTGGTTTTGAAGATTTTTCCAACATGATTGATGACTTTTTTACAGGTAGCTGGCCATTGCAAAGAAGTTTAGCGGCAGATACATTTAAGATTGACATTCAGGATAATGATACAGAGTACACAATTGAAGCAGAACTTCCAGGAGTAAAGAAAGAAGATGTAGAGATTACGCTTAACGAAGGAAGACTTAACATTTCAGTGAAAAAAGAAGAAGTTTCTGAAGATAAAAACAAAAAATATATTCATCGTGAAAGAAAATATGCTCAGATGTCACGAAGCATATTCCTTGCAGATGCCAATGAAGAAAGTGTTCAGGCAAAACTAGAAGAAGGTGTGTTGACAATTAAGGTACCTAAAAAGGAACAGGTCGACACCTCTAAACGCATCATGATCGAGTAATGAAAGACAGTACATTAGCACACTGGCACAACAACATGCCGGTGTGCTAATGCTTTTTAATTGAGAAACAGTAGCGTAAGTTCATTGGTATAAACATCTGAATTAATATAGAATAAAATATAGGTGGAAATCAATGGTATTAAAGATGTAAGTGGTTACTTATTGATACATACATAGATATTGCCTCAGGGAAAGCGAAGTCTAACCGCAAAACATTTCATCGTCTAATTAAAGATTGTGAAGCAAAAAATATAGAAATTGTGATAACAAAAAACATTAGCAGGTTTGGCCGAGATAGCGTTGAAGTGCTTGAAGGGTTGAATAAGCTAAGAGTGCTTGGAGTTCGTGTCATATTTGAACTAGAAGGACTCGATAGAGCTGATACAGATAGTGCCTTGATGATTTCAATTATCGAATCGATTGCACAAGCCGAAAACGAATCTCGTAGTGAAAATATTAAATGGGATTATAGACGTCTTGCGGCACAAGGCACATCAAAATTATATAACCGAAAATGTTACGATTATGAAAATGATACAGATGGAGTACTGATCATTAAGGAAGATGTAGCTAAAAATGTCCGAATAATTTTTGAACTGTATTTGCGCGGGTTTAGTATTATTGGTATAAAGCGAGAGTTAGAAAAACTAGGAATAAAAACCCCAACCGGAAAAGAAAATTGGTGCAAAAGAACAATTGATGTTATGCTAAGCAATGAGAAATATATCGGTGTTGTTAGGCTACTTAATGCGGGAGAACACCAAGACATTATGTTTCAGAAAATAACCATCCAGCAATTATTTCAAAAGAATAATTTGAAGCGGTACAAGAGGAAAAGAAAAATAGAAGTGATGTTGTAAAAGGGAAAAATGGGATGAAACGGAAATAAAAAAAGTATAGTTCCAAAAGACGGATTGATTAATAAACTAGTTGTTTTAAGAGTTTTTGGATAGCTAAGTTTACTATGCAAATTGAGAATGCAAAAAATGGTAGGTGATTGATATGCAAAAAGGATTAGATTACTATCCAACAAATGCAAAAAATTGTACTGTCGATGAGTGGATACAGATGTTACAAGAGAAAGACTGTTTTACTCCTGTCTTGCTTGAAGCCATCTATGCCTTAGTGGTTGAAATGGGTGGTAAAGGATCCGCCAAACTAATATCAGAAATAACTGGACGTCCATATCAAGTATATAATTCATCTATGGCTCAAACAGTTAAACGGCTAAGAAAAAAAGGTTATACATTTGTAGCTGATGTAAGGAAAAACAGTAAAAAGGAAAGGTACTGGAGTCATTTTTTTAAGGGATATTATGAGAAGGAACTATTTATTTGGGAAGTGAAAGATTCTTTACAAGAAGCATTTATGATATACAGTAGAAAGTTTGATAGGATCGATGCTTGGACTTATGATAATGAAATAGCAAATGAGTATGAAACTGTCGAAGGAATGAGACGCCATCGTATTCATTATCAAATTGAACGTAATCCAGAAATAATAAATATTGCAAAGAAGGAATTTCTTAAAAGGCATGGGGAACTTTTTTGTGAAGCGTGTAACTTTTCATTCAAGAAAATATATGAGATTGATTTTATTGAAGCACATCATATTTTACCACTATATATGGGAAAAAGGATGACTAGAAAGTTAGACTTAATTATGCTTTGTGCAAATTGTCATCGTGCAGTACATAATAAGAAGTGGAATGATAAACCGATAGATATTTTTTTAGAATACATGAAAAACAAATTGATGAAATATTAATTCACATTAAATAACCTAATCAAAAAAAATAGTGAATCACTAGTGTTGCATTAAATATTTACCTGTTCAATGGCATAAAAAAATCCTTTATATGAGTACTTGAATGACTTATCGAAGACCAATACAAAGGATCTATGAACGGATAAGTATAAAATAAAAATGGTTTTCGTATATTAAATTAGAACAATTAAGCTTAGATTCTCGTCAAGCCATTGAACAATTTGATCGTTATGCAAAGAAATTGACATTTAAGAAAGTAATAAAGCTCTTTCTGTATACCGTTAACGATGAAACAGAAAGTTTACGACACCTAGACCAATAACATGTTAATCCGAATTTGAAAAAAGTAATGTGGATAGTCTCTATCAGTTACTTTCAGCTTTCTCGTGCCCTACGGGCACTTGAACCAAATGTATTACTGGAGATTTTTTATCATTTACTTTCTCTTATGCATAAAAAGACGAAGGTACATGTGCAAGGCCATCTAGACGTTCCTAAAGGAACGGGTATTATCAGTGATCAATTGGTTCAATTGGGCAGTCAAGTCTACTTGACGAGTCTCTTTCGACTTGTGACGATAGAGAGAAAGCAGCAAGTCAATTTAAGAATTATCACCAACCGCATGGATGTATCAGCTGAAGAGATTAGTAAAATGTATCAATCACGGTGGCAAATCGAGCTCTTTTTCAAGCATATCAAGCAACACATGACGATTAAAAACTACTTTTCAAAGTCAGAAGAAGGTGTAGAAAATCAAGTCATACTGGCACTGATTGTCTATTTACTGACCTTGCTCATCAAGCTTGAATTGGACTTAAAACAAACAGTTTTCCACATTTTAAGGCATTTGCGAGCGCTACAGTATGAACCGTTCGAATTATTTAAGGAAATTTTCGAACCAGACTAAGTGAAAGAAGTCACCTATAGAGTTATCTTCAACTGAATAAGTCAAAAAAATTCTGGAAAAAGTCATCCGCTGCGCCAGCATTTAACTTTTTTGAAATTTTTAACGAAAGCTAGATATGATTTAATTAACAATAAACTCAAGTTTCGCACCCTGATCAAACCTTGGAAAGCCTATCGGCTTAAGGTTAATCAACTAAATCAAAC
>NZ_BAAADA010000021.1:0-1468 GCF_039522005.1 Alkalibacterium indicireducens | reverse complement strand
TGTTTGATTTAGTTGATTAACCTTAAGCCGATAGGCTTTCCAAGGTTTGATCAGGGTGCGAAACTTGAGTGTAAGATAAGTAACCGCAGCTGTCATAGCTGCTTTTCCTTGTTCCACTTTAGCTAACCCAAGCGGTAAACCGATTACAAACAAAAGTTCCATTTGATTAAAAACAGTCCAAGCCCCGCTATTAACAATTGACCAAAAACTATGCCAAACTGTACCTTCATTTGCAATACTTCCCACTAGCATCGGATTAGTAAGAATAATTGTGATCGCTAACATTAAACCAGCAAAAGAAAATAATAGCACAGGCGTAAACATCGCCCCACCAAACCTTTGAATCTTTTCCATCATAATTGTTTCCCCTCTCTCTAATTTGTATATGTTCATTCTACTATTAGAGAAATCCTATTACAATACAATAGAGCACTGTTGTGAAATGGCTTCACTTTCTGTTCTTTTTCCCAAGTAGCGGGAATTTTTTCATATTTATTGATTTAACAAACTATCCAAAAAGGCACACGAAAGCAAGGTAAGAAAAGGGCGTGCGTTGCCCAATCTATACCTTGCCCCTTGAAAAACCACTATAATCCTAATAAAATTATGCTTTTTCACTACCTTTTTCTTTCATCTTACGATATGTTATATACTCACGATATAAAGCATCACAAACTAGATGTAAAGTAACAAATGACGTTGCTTCATGTGAGTTTTCTCGAAATAGAGTGGTAGTATGATAATAAAGATTGTACGGAGTCATTTGTGCTAAATAATTAGTTTGAAACGATGTAACAGATAAAATCGGTACCTCTCTAAAATTTAAAACTTTAATATTTTTTTCTAGTTTTCTAGTATCCCCACTTAATGAGATAATAATGACAAAATCATTTTTTGTAATCATCGGCATACTTAAATCAAATTCAACTTTGGCTGGGAGTATCAACATATGTTTCCCTACACTCATTAAGTTCCTACTTAGTTCTTTCAGTGCATTTCGCTGTGCCCATCCTGTTCCAAAACCAAAAATTCGTTCTGCTTTGTGCATTTCTTTGGCAATTTTTTCAACATCTGCTTGTTTCATTAATTTTAAAGTAGCTTCAATATCATCCTTTTGCAAATCCATTAAATTTTTACTAGGTAAGTTTCGCTTTGATGTACTTTTCATGCTGTATTTAAATTCACTAAATCCTGTGAAGCCTAACTTTTTTGTTAATCGGTGAATTGAAGATTTGGAAGTATGGCATCTTTCTGACAAATCAACAATACTTAATTTCTGGCATTCTTCTAGGTTTTCTAAAATATAGGTAATAATTGCCAAGTCATTTTCATTAAGTTGATTATGATATTGATTTATAAGTGCTTCTAAATCCATTTATATACTCCCTTTCCTTTAAGAGTAATTACCAATTTTTTTGTTTTTTCGTGTTGTTTTAATGCAACTATCGTTGCTCTATCAATTAAAATA
>NZ_BAAADA010000020.1:0-697 GCF_039522005.1 Alkalibacterium indicireducens | reverse complement strand
TGTATTCACGTCTGCTGGATCACATTGCCTTTTTTCGCCTCTTTTTTATCGGTATAGAATGCTTTTCTACAGTTAAGCCGGATTTCCCAAATGCAAATCTTGCAATGACGCCTAATACAAATACTGTCAGTGCAATAGTATCAAGCGGGAGTGCCAATACTGTAGCGAACAGATAGTTGATTCCAAAACCGAGCATTCCAAAAACACCACCGATCAGTAATACGATTGGATCGATAGTTTTAAACATTGGACTGGTGATGTCTGCACCATTTTCTACATCAGTTTCCCCGTTCATGAGTTCATGATCTTCAAGTACGACATCCGCCCCTGAAAGATTCTTTTCTTCTTTCAGCTTCCTGTTTTTACTGGCTGTTTTTCTTCCAGCATAGGCTGTAGCTGCAACCCCTCCTGCAAAAGCGATATGTGGACCAAATAACGGACCAAAAGCTACCTCAGATAAGAATGCATCTCCTCCACCGGACAATACTATAGCAATACCTATCAAAGCAGCGATTCCAGTAAAAATAAAAGCTGCTAACCCACCGATAAGAGCCCCAAATACCCCTCCTCCGAAAGAAGCCAATAATAGTATAATGATATCCATTGTTTTACCTCCATAATTTGTAGAGTAATTACCAATTTTTTTGTTTTTTCGTGTTGTTTTAATGCAACTATCGTTGCTCTATCAATTAAAATA
>NZ_BAAADA010000019.1:0-26289 GCF_039522005.1 Alkalibacterium indicireducens | reverse complement strand
GCCTACCCCTATCCGATTCCTCTGTCTGTATGAAGTCTGTGCAGATAAGAATGGAGTTCGTAGGAAGCCCCACTTCAAAATCCAAAGGATTTAAGTGGTGGGTAGTTCACATTCACTTCATTTTGGCCTATAATAGAGTAGAGCAAGTACCTAGAAAAGAGGGAGACAATGAGTTATCAAGCTTTATATCGTGTCTGGCGTCCCCAGCGGTTTTCAGACGTAGCTGGACAGGAGGCTGTCACCAAAACGCTTAAAAATGCCTTGAGTCAGGGCAATACCAGCCACGCCTATCTTTTCTCCGGACCTCGGGGAACAGGAAAGACCAGTGCGGCCAAAATTTTTGCTAAAGCCATGAACTGCCCTCATTCTCAAGATGGAGAGCCATGTAATGAGTGTGACATCTGTGAATCGGTCACACGAGGGAATTTGAATGACGTCATTGAGATAGATGCCGCCAGTAATAACGGTGTAGAAGAAATAAGAGACATCAGGGAAAAGGCAAATTATGCGCCGACGCAGGCTGAGTATAAAGTATATATTATTGACGAGGTTCACATGCTGTCAATGGGAGCATTCAATGCACTTTTGAAGACACTCGAAGAGCCTCCTGCGAATGTCGTGTTCATTTTAGCTACAACTGAACCGCACAAAATTCCGCTGACGATCATTTCAAGGACGCAACGGTTTGATTTCAGACGTATTTCCCCTCAGGATATTATCAGACGGATGACATTTATTCTGCAGGAAAAGGACGTGGCTTACGAAGAAGATGCACTTCTGGCTATCGCCAAGGCGGCGGAAGGGGGTATGCGGGATGCTTTGAGCATACTCGATCAGGCCTTGTCCTTTTCAAGCGGGTCGGTCACTTTAGAAGATACGCTTCGAATCACCGGCAGCATCACTCAGGAGCTGCTGGGCGATTACGTCTCCGCTTCTTTAGTCAACGATACGGAGAAGGGATTGAGCCTGCTTCATGCGATCCTTCAGGAAGGAAAAGATGCCAACCGACTGGTCGATGACACGATCCTTTTCTGTAGAGATATCCTGATTTATAAGAAGACAGGGGAAGATGTCCTGCTTAAAATGAGTAAGGTCGATGACCAGTTCAAGACTCTCGCAGAAGAAGCCGATCCTGAAAAAATTTACGAAATCATTCGGGTCATGAATCAGACCCATCAGGAAATGAGGCTGTCCAGTCACGCGGAAGTTTATCTTGAAGTTGCGACAGTCCGACTGACCCAGCCTGTTTCAAAACCTGCGAGTGGACCGGCTGCTGGTCCTGTACAGGAAATGAAAGCAGACAACGGAGACATCGATGCATTGAAGAAGAAAATGCAGCAGATGCAGACACTGATCGAGCAGATGCAGCAGGGGGGGCAGAAACCTGCTGCGCCAAAAGCCTCGAACCAGTCACGTAAATCCAGGAAACAGCAGACGTTCAAGGTGAATCAGACACAGGTATTCAAAGTGCTGGAAAAAGCGACAAAAGGAGATCTGGTCAAGCTGAAAGATGTCTGGCCTGATCTGATCGATTTCCTGCCTGCAGGTCAGAAAGCAATAATGAAGACCTCCAAGCCAGTTGCGGCCAGTCCTAATGGGTTGGTTGTCACCTTTGATTATGATATTCTATGTGAGAGGGCTTCAAATGATTCCTTCCTTCTGGAATCGGTCGGTGACTATCTTGAAAAAGTGATCGGTCATCGTGCCGGGATGTGCAGTGTGCCGAGTGAACAATGGCCTGCAGTCCGTCAATCATTTATTCAGCAGATGAAAAATCAGTCCGGGGAATCTGAAGAAGTCTCCAGCGAAGAACAGTCAGAACCGGAAGAAGAACCCGTCGTGAGTGAAGCGATCGGTCTCTTCGGAGAAGAAATCGTAAATATTAAAGAATAAGAGAGGATGAATGCCGATGCGCGGTGGAATGGGAAATATGCAAGGTATGATGAAGAAAATGCAGAAGATGCAGAAAGAAATGGAACAGGCTCAGGCTGCTCTGAATGCAACAGAGTTTACTGGATCAGCTAATGATGACCTGGTGACAGTCAAATTTACAGGAGACAAAACATGTCGGGAAGTTAGAATCAAAGAAGACATCGTTGATCCTGAAGATGTGGAAATCATTGAAGATCTCGTTCTTTTAGCTGTAAACGATGCATTAGGTAAAATCGATGAAGAAACTGAAAAAACAATGGGCAAGTACTCTAAAGGATTAGGAATCCCAGGATTATAATCCGGAGGAATGTTTGTGGACTGTCTGACGAGTATGGATCTATTCGTTTCGCAGTAGAAAGGAAACGGTTATGCACTATCCAGAACCGATAGCACAATTGATGGAGAGTTATATGAAACTGCCAGGAATCGGGGAGAAAACAGCTGCCCGCCTGGCTTTTTATACGGTGAATATGAAAGAAGATGACGTGACCCGTTTTGCCAAGTCACTGATCAGCGTTAAACGTGACCTAACATACTGTTCGGTCTGTGGGAACATGACACAGAATGACCCATGTGATATCTGCGAAGACAAGAATCGGGACCAGTCTGTCATCTTAGTAGTGGAGCAGGCAAAAGACGTGATAGCAATGGAGAAGATGCATGAATTCAAAGGCTTGTATCATGTCCTTCATGGCGTGCTCTCTCCTATTGAAGGGACTGGCCCGGAGGATATTAATATTCCTGTCCTGATCAAACGTCTTCAGAAAGATGAAGTCAAGGAAGTTATCATTGCGACCAATGCAACAGCTGAAGGAGAGGCAACGGCAATGTATCTGTCGAGACTGATCAAGCCGGCAGGAATCAAAGTCACACGTCTGGCCCATGGTTTATCGGTTGGCAGTGATATTGAATATGCCGACGAAGTTACTCTGCTGAAAGCTGTTGAAGGCAGAAGAGAAATGTAGGGAATCATAGTATGGGATTGTTCAGAAAAAAACACCAGCTTAAGAATACGTACGATGATAAACTGATCGCACTCATCAATAAGCAGAAAAAATTGTACGAAGCCGACAAACAACTGGAAGAGCTGATGATCAAGGACCATCCGGAATGGGAAGTACAGCTTAAACTTCAAAAGGCCAAGTATTTTTATCTCTTTAAAGAAGCGCGTATCAGACAGGTTAGAGGGGATCATCTTAGTTAATAACACGAAGGGTGCGGTCAGTGACTGTACCCTATTTATTTTTTACTTGATATAGAAAGAATAGACAACCTCTCCTCATCTAACGTATAATATAAGTTGAAATCGATTAGAAAGTTGGAAGAAGGCTTGAAGGGACTATTTATAACTATTGAAGGGCCTGATGGAGCAGGTAAAAGCAGCCTGGTCAGAAGACTTCAAAAGGCCATACAGGAGGAAACAGACCGTCCTTTAGTAATGACAAGGGAACCTGGTGGAAGTGATATTGCCGAAGAGATCAGAGAAATCCTGCTCAATCCTGTACATACTAAGATGGATGCCAGAACTGAAGCGCTGCTTCTCGCTGCTGGAAGGCGACAGCATGTCGTTGAAAAGATCAGACCGGCATTGAGCAGAGGAGACATCGTCTTATGTGACCGTTTTGTCGATAGTTCGATCGCTTATCAGGGGCAGGCTAGAGGAATTGGTGTAGAAGAAGTCAAGGCCATTAATGCCTTCGCTATTGAAGGGTTAAAACCTGATCTGACGATCTATCTTGATGTCGAAGCGGAAGTCGGCTTGTCACGCATACGGGACAAGAAATCCAACCGTTCTCAGGATCGCCTTGAGCTTGAAGCCGTCACTTTTCATGAAGAAGTAAGAACGGGATACGCTCAGCTGATCAGTCAGGAACCCGAGCGGTTTTCCATTATCGATGCATCTCAGGCAGAAGAAAAAGTATTTGAAGATACCTGGGCAGTCATCAAAGCAAAACTGAATGACACATATTGAAAATAAGAAAGGATGATCACGATGAAACTAATCGTAGCAATTGTACAGAATCAGGACAGCAAACGTCTGGCAGATGAATTTGTGGAGAACGGAATCAGAGCCACAAAACTCTCTTCCACCGGTGGGTTTTTAAGATCAGGGAATACAACATTCCTGTTAGGGGTAGAGGACCGGAAAGTTGACGAGGTACTTGAACTGATCAAAGAGAACTGTTCAACCCGCAGCCAGACAATGATGAGCCCGCCGTCTTATGATTTTACTCTGGAATCAGACCTGACGTATCCAGTGGACGTTGAAGTTGGAGGAGCGACGTTATTCGTTCTGCCAATCGACCAGTTCCTGCAATTTTAATCGAGAGAGAGGACAGATAATGTCTACTCAAACAATCAAACAGCCGAGCATTCAGCGGCTGTTTCTTCAGTTGCTTAATCAGAAGACACTGCAGCATGCCTATCTGTTCGAAGGCAAAGCGGGTACTGGAAAAAAAGACATGGCCATGTGGGTCACGCAGTCTCTTTACTGTCCGGAAAGCAGCAGCGATGGCGGAGCCTGTCAGACTTGCCAGACGTGTCAACGAATCAGAGCGCATTATCATCCGGATGTTATTGAAATCGAACCGGATGGTCAGTCAATTAAAATTGGACAAGTCAGAAGCCTGAAAGAAGAGTTTACAAAAAGTGGAATGGAAAGCCGCCGGAAAGTCGTCATCGTTGAAGATGTAGAAAAAATGACGATCCAGGCCGCAAACAGCCTGCTTAAATTTCTGGAAGAACCGGATGGAGAAATCTACCTGTTTCTTCTGACCACGGCAAAGCACAGACTGCTGGACACGATCCTGTCTCGCTGTCAGCTGATTCATTTTCCTCAGCTGCCTAAAGAAGAGCGACTGTCTCTTCTTGTCGAGCGTGGCATTTCAAAAGAAAAGGCAGCTTTGCTGATCCATCTGACAAGTGATGCCGATCAGGCCCAGGAACTGGCTGAAAAAGAAGAATTGCTTCAATTAGTACAGGCAGTCTGGAAATGGTTCAGTTTCATGTCCAAGAAAGATGATCAGGCCTTTGTTTATGTGCATACCGATCTGATGCCTCTTGCTCGTGAGAAGAAAGATCAGCTGATGGTCATGGATCTGGTTCTGATTCTTCTTCAGGATATACTGAACAGCCAGGTGAGTGAAGCACATGTTTATGCATTCGAAAAGTATAAGGAGACTATCCAGTCAGGAGCTCAGCGTTTTCGTCCATTGGCGATAGCTGAAATGATGGAAGTCATTTTGAACGGGAAGAAAATGCTGGACAGTAATGTCGCTGCCCAGGGGGTTTTTGAAGACTGCTCGCTGCAGATTGTTGATGTCATCAGGAATAAAAGATAAATGAAAAGACTCTCAGTTCATTTGGCTTTTTTATTCTAATCATGGTATGCTATAAAAAGATGTGAGAAATCGACTCGCTTCAATCAGCAGGTGACGATGAAAGAACAAAGAAGTGGTGACGTATGAATAAAAAAGAACTGCACGATACATTTTCTGATTTAGAATCTCAAGCAGAAGCCACCTTGAAAATTATAAAAAACATGAAAGAAGAGTTATCTCATCTGACCGAAGATAATCATGTTTTACGGATGGAGAATCAGCACCTACGAGATCGGTTAGCAGAAATCATGAAACAGCAATCACTCGAAAAGCAGATTACTGACACAGGTATGACTAAGTCCCGTTTAAATCTTGAAAAAATATATGAAGACGGCTTCCATGTCTGTAACTTGTTTTACGGATCGAGAAGAGACGGCGATGAGCCATGTGCATTTTGTCTTGAAGTAATCTATGGTGAAAGAAAGTAGAACCACAATATATAGTGTTTAAAAAAAACAATTAAGTTCTTAACAATTTAACACTCCCGACAAATGTACGTTTGTACGTTTAGCTCGGGAGTGTGTTTTCGTTTCAGACACTATATGTTGTGTCAGGTTTAAAATTAAACAATATATCTAGTGCTTTGGGCTTGATTTTTTATTTTACTGCTGTAAAATAAAGTTATCGTAGAAAAATAAAAAAATCACTCAAATTAAAAGACACACAACATGTAGTGTGTCGAAACTTGATGGAAAAGTGCCATGGAGGAGATAAAAATGCAAAATACACCAGTAGTCGTTTATTCAAAACCGAATTGCATGCAGTGCAACTTCACGAAAAAATTCCTGGAAGACAAGGGGATTCCTTATCAGATCAAAGACATCGAAGAGAATGAGAAGGCTGTTGATGAAGTGAAGAGCTTGGGATTCAGTTCACTTCCAGTGGTCATTGCCGAGGGCATTGAAGCGTTCCACGGATTCAGACCGGACCTGCTGAACAGACTGGCATAAAAAATGAAAGTCGTGTACTTTTCTCTGACAGGACAGACCAGAAAATTTGTGAAGAAACTAAATATGGATTTGCTGGAGCTTGATCCAGCAAATCCTTTTATTGACATGGAAGAGCCCTTTATCATTGTCACACCGACTTATGACGGGGAAGTCAGTGATCTGCTGAATGATTTTTTAGAAACGGGCAGAAATAAGGATTTATTCAAAGGAATAGCTGGCGGAGGAAATCTGAACTTCGGCAAGCTATTTATATTTACAGCTAAGGATATAGCTGAAGCGTATCAGGTTCCTCTGCTTCATCAGTTCGAATTTCAGGGAACAGATGAAGATGCAAGAAAATTGAAGAAAGCGGTGAAAGATCTTGGCTTCGAACAGCACAGTGAAAGATAAAACAAATGAGATCACATATTTTAAATTAAATAACCAGATAAACAGACCGGTAAATAACCAGATTCCCCTCCATAAAGATCAGGAGGCTGTACGTGCGTACTTTAAAGAGCACGTCAATCCCAATACTGTTCCTTTCGAGTCGGTTTCTGAAAAGATAGATTTTCTGATCGAACAGGATTTTATAGAAGAAGGATTTATAAATAAATACAGCAGAACATTCATAGAGCAATTATTCGAAGAGCTATATCAGAAAGAGTTCCGTTTCCGTTCATTCATGGGCGCTTACAAATTCTACACTCAGTATGCCCTGAAAACTGACGATGGTACACGTTATCTGGAGCGATTTGAAGACCGTATCGCATTCAATGCGTTGTACTTAGCAGACGGAAACGAAGACCTGGCCAGACATATAGCCGATGAAATAATTCATCAGCGCTATCAGCCGGCTACACCGACGTTCCTTAACGCTGGAAGAAAGCGTCGTGGGGAACTAGTCTCATGCTTCCTTATCCAAGCAACAGATGATATGAACAGCATTGGCCGTGTCATCAACTCAGCGCTTCAGCTGTCTCGTATTGGAGGCGGAGTGGGCGTGAACCTGACGAACTTAAGAGCAGCAGGGGATCCGATCAAGAAAATCGAAAATGCTTCAAGTGGTGTGCTGCCGGTTATGAAACTTCTGGAAGACAGTTTCAGCTATTCGAATCAGCTAGGCCAGAGAAATGGTGCAGGAGCAGTTTATCTTAATGTATTCCACCCGGATATTCTACGTTTCCTGTCAACGAAAAAGGAAAACGCTGATGAAAAAGTGCGTGTAAAAACACTGTCTCTTGGTGTCGTCGTTCCGGATAAATTCTATGAGCTGGCGGCTCATAATGGAGATATGTACTTGTTCAGTCCGTACGATGTCGAACGTATATACGGTGAACCTTTTGCGTATATCGATATCTCAAAAGAATACGACAATCTGGTCGCTAACCCTGAAATCAAGAAAACGAAAATCAATGCGCGTGAACTGGAAAATGAAATTTCCAAACTTCAGCAGGAATCCGGCTATCCTTACGTCATCAACATCGATACGGCGAATAGAGAGAACCCGGTATACGGCACGATCACGATGAGTAACCTGTGCAGTGAGATCCTTCAAATTCAGGAGCCTTCTCTTATTAAAGATAATCAGGAATATGAAATCATGGGGACGGATATCAGCTGTAACCTGGGATCGACAAATGTCGTCAACCTGATGAATACGCCGGACTTCGAAATGTCTGTGGATACGATGGTACGTGCCCTGACTTATGTGACGGATCAGTCAAGCATCGAAGCGGTGCCGACAGTCAAGAACGGAAACGACAAGTACCATACGATCGGTCTGGGCGCAATGGGTCTGCATACGTTCTTTGCTTTGAACCAGATGCATTATGGCTCACCGGAATCTGTAGAATTTACAGATGCCTACTTCATGCTTTTAAACTACTATACATTGAAGGCCAGCAACAAGATGGCTGCTGAACGCGGTCAAGTGTTCCATAATTTTGAGAAATCGTCTTATGCAGACGGCAGTTATTTTGACCGCTATACTTTATCATCTTTCACTTTTGAACATGATAAAGTGGCACAGATCTTCAAGGAACGCGGCATTGCTGTACCGACAAAAGAAGACTGGGATCAGCTGAAAGAAGACGTGAAGAAAGACGGTCTGTATCATCAGAACCGATTGGCTGTTGCACCGACTGGATCGATCAGCTATGTCAACGAAACCTCAGCGAGTATCCATCCGATCACTCGTCTGGTAGAAGAGCGTCAGGAAAAGCTGACAGGTAAAACCTATTATCCTGCTCCATATCTATCGAATGACACCATGCCGTACTATGTCAGTGCCTATGATATGGATATGCGAAAAGTGATCGACATCTATGCTGCAGCACAGAAGCACGTCGATCAGGGAATGAGTCTGACTCTCTTCATGCGTTCAGTGATTCCTGAAGGTCTCTATGAGTGGAAAGAAGGCAGAACGAACAAACAGACTACACGTGATCTGACACTGCTTAGACATTATGCACACAAGAAAGGAATCAAGTCGATTTACTACATCCGTACATTTACTGATGATGAGGAAGAAATCGGCGCAAATGCATGTGAGAGCTGTACGATATAAGCTACAAACAGAATGACAGTGACGAAAGCAGTCGTCAGTTGTAATGAAGGAGAGTTTAAAGTGACTGAAACCTATAAAGCGATCAACTGGAATCGGATAGAAGACATGATCGACAAGCTGACATGGGAAAAACTGGTCGAGCAGTTCTGGACCGATACGCGTATTCCCTTGTCGAACGACTTAAGTGACTGGAACAAGCTGTCACTTGACGAAAAGGATATGATCGCCAAAGTATTCGGAGGCCTGACACTTCTGGATACACTCCAGTCTCAGGATGGAATCGAATCACTGAAGAAGCACAGCCGAACGCAGCATGAAGAAGCAGTCTACAACAACATCGAATTCATGGAATCGATGCATGCCAAAAGCTACAGTGCCATATTCAGTACACTTAATACGAAATCAGAGATAGATGACATCTTTGACTGGACGCACAGCAATCCGATGCTTCAGAAAAAAGCTCAGATCATCAATGCGGTTTATCAGGAAGGCACGGAGCTTCAGAAAAAAGTTGCCAGTGTATTCCTTGAGTCTTTCCTGTTTTATTCAGGTTTTTACGCACCACTTCGGTATCTGGGAAACAGTAAGCTGACTAACGTGGCTGAAATCATCAAGCTGATCCTGCGCGATGAATCGGTTCACGGGACATATATTGGATATAAATTCCAGATCGGGTTCAATCAGCTGACTGAATCGGAACAGGAAGAGATGAAAAACTGGACCTACGATCTGCTTTTCAAGTTGTATGAAAATGAGATGGCGTACACGAGTTATCTGTATGACTCCATCGGATGGACAGAAAGTGTCGGAACATTCCTTCGCTATAATGCCAACAAAGCGCTGCAGAACCTGGGATTCGATCCATTGTTCCCGGACACTGCGGAGGATGTGGATCCGATCATCATGAACGGAATTTCTACTGGAACAAGCAACCACGACTTCTTCTCTCAAGTAGGGAACGGGTATCTGGTCGGTATGGTTGAATCGATGTCAGATAATGATTATGTTGAATGGTTCAGCTGATCAAATAGAGAAAAGGCGCCTTTTTATAGAGGCGCCTGCACTCTATACATGTGATACATAAAATTCACAATCATTTTTTTATACTCATTTGTGAAAAATAATTCAAACTAAAAAGGTAAAATTTAAGAAGGATGGTGCGGAGTGATGCAGAAAGTGAAGTGGAACGACAGGAAAATTGCGGAACATAACGAAAAAGTTATCAATGATGGGCTGAAGGATGTTCAAAAACGTGACGGACGCATGCAGAAGTACAGCCGAAAAAAAATAACTGAAGCCTTGTTTCAGGCCGTGGAGCAGCTGGATCTGAACTACAGTATAGACGACTTGAAAGCTATTGCCTATGAAGTAGAGGAGCTGATTCTCTATAAGAATCTGACACAGCTGAATACGAAAGAAATCGACTTTATGGTTCTGGACATCCTGAAATCATATGAGTACGATGACCTGGCAGAAGGGTATATCCAAAGACGCGAGGAAAAAGAAAAGGAACGTGAAACGAGACGAGACGTCAATGCAATGATCAAGAGTCTGCTTCAGAAGGAAAAGTCCATTGTCAATGAAAATGCCAATAAAGACAGCAAAGTGTTCAATACTCAGCGTGACTTGACGGCAGGAATCGTAGGCAAGGCGCTTGGACTGAAAATGCTGCCGCCTCATGTGGCGAATGCGCATGAAAAAGGTGAACTGCACTATCATGATCTGGACTATACCCCTTATGCACCGATGAGTAACTGCTGTCTGATCGATTTCAGGCATATGTTTGAAGAAGGTTTCCAGATCGGAAATGCAGAAGTCGGATCACCTAAATCTATTCAGACCGCGGCAGCTCAGACGGCTCAGATCATTGCCAATGTGGCATCCAGTCAGTATGGGGGCTGCAGCTTCGACCGGATAGATGAAGTGCTGGCTCCTTATGCCGAGCTGAATTACAAGAAGCATATGAAAACAGCGAGCGAATGGATAGAGGGAGAGGACAGACAGCAGGCCTTTGCCGAAGAAAAGACAAAGAAAGACATTTACGATGCGATGCAGAGTCTGGAATACGAAATCAACACGCTTTATACTTCACAGGGTCAGACCCCTTTTACGAGCCTGGGCTTCGGGCTGGGCTCCAACTGGATCGAAAGAGAAATACAGAAAGCGATTCTCAAAGTCCGTATAAACGGGTTAGGAAAAGAAAAGAGAACGGCTATTTTTCCTAAACTGATTTTTACTCTTAAACGAGGGTTGAACTTGAACACAGAAGATCCCAACTACGATATCAAAACGCTTGCGCTGGAGTGTTCAACTAAACGCATGTACCCGGATGTGCTGAGCTATGATAAACTGATCGACATTACAGGAAGTTTCAAAACACCGATGGGCTGCCGGTCCTTCCTTCAGGGATGGAAAGATGAACAGGGTAATGATGTCGCAGCTGGTCGAATGAATCTTGGTGTCGTCACGTTGAACATTCCGCGGATCGCGATAGAGTCAAAAGGCAACAAAGACAAATTCAATGCACTGCTGGAAGAACGTCTTCAGGTGGTAAAGGATGCGCTGATGTTTAAAGCTGAACGCGTGATGGATGCGGAGCCGGCTAATGCACCGATTTTATATATGCATGGCGCTTTCGGCAAGCGACTCTCGAAGGAAGACAAGGTATCCCAACTTTTCCTCAACAAACGTGCAACTATATCCTTAGGCTATATCGGTCTTTACGAAGCGGCTGCTCAATTCTTCGGCCCGGAATGGGAAAGTGATGAAGAAGCCAAGCAGTTTACCTTGTCTATAATGAAAGAACTGAAACAGCATGCAGACGAGTGGGGGAATGAGAGCGGTATCCATGTCAGTGTCTATTCGACCCCGAGTGAAAGTCTGACTGACCGTTTCTGCAAACTGGATACTGAAAAATTCGGACTGATCAAGGACATTACAGAAAAAGGGTACTATACAAACAGTTTCCATTACGATGTACGGAAGAATCCGACACCGTTTGAGAAGCTGGATTTTGAAAAAGATTATCCCCAGTTCACAGGCGGTGGCTTTATCCACTACTGTGAGTACCCTAAACTTCAGACGAATCCAAAAGCACTTGAAGCAGTCTGGGACTATGCGTATGACCGGGTCGGTTATCTGGGAACAAATACACCGATCGACCATTGTTATGAGTGTGACTTCGAAGGGGACTTCAAACCAACAGAAAACGGATTTGAATGCCCAAGCTGTGGAAACACGAATCCTGAAACGTGTGACGTGGTCAAGCGGACGTGTGGCTATCTAGGTAATCCACAGAAGCGTCCAATGGTCGAAGGGCGTCACAAAGAAATTGCCTCACGTGTGAAACATATTAAAGGGAGTGATTGATATGCCTGCAGATCCAATCTCATGGACATCAGAACGTTTCAGTAAGAATTATGTTGCGGATTACAAACCCTACAATTTCGTGGATGGCGAAGGAGTCAGGTGCAGCATTTACGTAAGCGGCTGTCCATTCGCATGCAAGGGCTGCTACAACAAAGTGGCCCAGAATTTCAGTTACGGTTCACCCTATACAGAAGAGCTGGAAAATCAAATCATAACCGATCTCAGTGCAGACTACTGCCAGGGACTGACCCTGCTTGGCGGAGAACCATTCCTCAATACTGGGGTCACGATCCCCCTTTGTGAGCAGGTGCGTGAAACCTTCGGATGGACGAAGGACATCTGGTCGTGGACGGGCTATACCTGGGACGAACTGATGAAGGGAACAGAAGATAAGCGTCGGCTCCTTGACCTGATCGATGTGCTTGTGGACGGCCGCTTTGAGCAGGACAAGATGAACCTCAACCTGGCATTCAGAGGCAGTTCGAATCAGCGCATCATCGATGTACAGCAGTCTCTGAACAGAGGAGAAGTGGTCTTGTGGAACAATGGGGAGTATGTCTAATGCGTTGTAGAATCGTTTCAGCTAAGGACGTAGATTTTCTCCTTAAAAAACAGCGGTGAGCGTCTGATTACCATTTATTCGTTAGACGTGGTATACTATAAGGACGTTGAAAGTAGATATGAAGTATTATATAAACACGTTTTAATGAAGTTTATTCGCACTGGCGCAGCTTTGGGGCTGCAAGGACATGATAGAGGTAGGGATCATGTCGTTTAAATGAGAAACTTAGTAGTATAGATATGAATAGAAATAACCAGCGATTTGCTTTACAAATATTTATTTTTGACCAGAAAGCCACTCACTTTTGAGTGGCTTTTGTCAATTGTCCGGGAATCAGCGAGTTGAATTGAGCTAAGGTGCCGGGCGACATACATAAATTAATAAACCAGACACTGAATCTTTTTAGAAATTGCGACACAGCTTCATATTTATTTTGGTATACTGATACTAATCAAATGATAAAGGAAGAATGCAGTGAGTACTGAACTAAAAGGAGATGAACGGATCGATCAGCTGATGCAGTTTGGTCTGAACATCATTCAAAGCCCGTCTGTCTTTTCATTTTCCCTGGATGCTGTCCTTTTGGGTCATTTTGCTAAAGTGCCCGGCCATGACCGGGCAGAGATAGTGGATCTCTGTTCTGGAAATGGTGCTGTTGCGCTTATGCTCAGCGGACAGACGAAAAGTCGTATCAAGGCTGTAGAAATCCAGGAGAGACTGGCGGACATGGCCGGACGAAGCGTAGAAATGAATGGGTTAACAGAACAGATCGACATCATACACGCCGATGTCAATAAAGTGCATAAGCACATTAAAAAGGATTCCATCGATATCATCACATGTAATCCACCTTATTTCACCGTGTCAGACAGCAGCCGGAAGAATCCGAACAAGCATCTGGCCATAGCGAGACATGAGCTGCATCTGACTGTGCAAGAGCTGATGAAAGCCACATCAGGCCTGCTTAAAACAAAAGGAAAAGCCTATTTTGTTCACCGACCGGAACGGTTCTTTGACATTCTCGATGCGATGAGAGAAGTGGATCTGGCTCCCAAGAGAATCCGTTTCGTTTATCCGAAGCCGGACAGGGAAGCGAATATGCTGCTGATCGAAGGAATCAAACAAGGCAAAGAAGACGGATTGAAGATCCTTCCCCCATTATATGTATTTGACGAAGAGGGAAACTATTTTCCGGAAGTGAGAAGGATGATTTACGGCAATGAGCAAGACTAGCGATAACAAAGACAATAAAGCCAGCTATTTTTATGTCCTCCATTGCAGGGACGGGACACTTTACGGTGGATACACGACAGATCTGACCCGCCGGCTGAATGAACACAATGAAGGGATCGGTGCAAAATATACTCGTCCCCAAAAAAGACGCCCGCTGAAGATGATTTATGCTGAAGCACATGGCTCAAGAAGTGAGGCAACAAAAGCGGAAGCCGCGTTCAAGAAGCTTGCGCGCAGACAGAAAGACCAGTATCTGGCCAGCAACGGGGTCAGTAGACCTTACAAAGAACAGAAACAATGTATAGTGAAAGAGGTGAGGCAGCTACATGAAAATCAGTCAGAAAAGCTTTGAAGAACAGGATACAGGACGATTGTACTTAGTGCCGACCCCTATCGGTAACCTTGAGGACATGACTTTCCGTGCCATTCGCATACTTAAGGAAGTAGATGTGATTGCTTCGGAAGATACAAGAAATACCCAGAAACTGCTGAATCATTTCGAAATTGAGACAGCTCAGATCAGCTATCATGAGCATAATATTAATGAGCGGACGCCACAGCTGATTGAGAAGATGCTTAGTGGCCAGTCGATAGCGCAGGTGAGTGATGCAGGTATGCCGTCGATCAGTGATCCTGGAGTCGAATTAGTGAAGGAAGCAATCAAGCAGGGGGTTTCTGTTATCCCATTACCCGGTCCCAATGCGGCTTTGACAGCACTGATTGCATCCGGTATCAGCCCCCAACCTTTTTACTTCTATGGTTTTCTGCCGAGGAAGAAAAAAGATCTTGTGTCGACACTCAAAGAATTGAACAGACGAAGCGATACACTGGTCTTTTACGAGTCTCCGCATCGGGTCAGACAAGTTGTCGAGCAGATGGTAGCTGTATTTGGTCAGGAACGTCAGCTCGTTCTGGCAAGAGAAGTGACCAAGCGTTTTGAAGAATTCGTACGCGGAAACGCAGAAGAGGTCCTAAAGTGGCTTCAGAACGAACAAATCAGAGGAGAATTCGTTCTGATTGCAGAAGGAAACAGTGATCCCCAGGAAGTAGAGCAAGCAAGCTGGGAATCATTAAGCCTGAAAGAGCATGTTGAGGCTGTGATGGATGAACAGAACTTTTCGAGTAAAGAGGCAATCAAGGAAGTGGCTGTACTGCGTGGAATGAAAAAGCGGGAGGTCTACGCCGCTTATCATAATATCGAAGATTAAAGGAGGAAACAGACATGAGCAATAAACATTGGATCCTAGCTGTAGCAGTAATGGGACTGGGACTAAGTGCCTGCCAGCAGAATGAAGCCGTTCAGGAGGAAGAAGTGGCAGTGACCATTGAAGAGCCTGAAGAAGATACCGAAAATGATGGAGAAGTGTCCGTAGAAGAACCCGAAGAAGAAGCAGATGAGTTCCTGGAGCACTATCAGAGTCTTCTTGATCAGGCTAGACGTGAATATGAAGCCGACCAGCTGGATGCTGCAGCGGGGACATTGAGTCTTCTTATGGAAAATAATCTGGAGGAGTATCCTGAATTAAGTGAAGAAGCTGAAGGTCTTCTTGATGAAATCAAAGGAATCCAGGCTGAGAAAGCCGCACAAGTTGCTGGAGCCCTGAGTGAAGAGTCCAGATATAAAGAAGAACGTCAGTCTGCCTTGTATTCTGCTGACTACTTCAATGCAACCGGACAACCGATGGAAGAAGCATCCGATGAGGAGCTGGATGTCTGGTTCGCTCAGAAAGAAGAAGCTGAGGAAGAGTCTGACGAAGTTGAGCATGAATGGACAAAAGAAGAGGCAGAAAATTATGCTTTCGATCAGCTGATGCTTCATGAAAATCTGGCTTTTGAAAAATACATTTATTTTGTCAACCAGGCAGAACAGGACTGGGTCAACATTGAAGTCAGAGAACCTGTCGAACAAGATGGGGTTGCATGGTCCAATATGATCGGCATCTACCGGTTCAATGTCTCTACTAATGAGCTTCAGAAACTTGATACGGTCACCGGACAGTATTCCTCTCTGCCATAATCACTGATAGTTGAGTTTTCATAAAGGAATCTATACACTATCAGAGAGGGAGTGAGTGATGTGACAAAAGTGATACTTAGTCTAAGACCATTTAAAGAAAAGCAGCTCGAGGCACTCAAAGAGAAGACAGAAGACTACACAGTGGCGTCTTCGCTTGATGAGGTCTCATCTACTTCAGATATCGAAATCGTTTATGGATGGAACAAGGAAGAAGGGGCCCGCCTTCTTGACAGTGACGATCTGAATGTCAAATGGATCCAGCTTGAATCTGCAGGTGTGGATTATATGGATCTGGAAAAACTGAAAGATAAAGGCATAGTGTTGACTAATGCGAGCGGCATACATAAATATGCAATCGCAGAATCCATTATGGGGATGCTGCTGAGTTACACGAGAGGTATCGGCCATTCTATCCTGATGCAGAATCAGTCAAAATGGGACCAGGTCGATAGGGCACGTGAAATGAATCAGAAGACGATGCTGATCGTTGGTGCCGGAGAAATTGGCAAGCAGACCGGGAAACTGGCAAAAGCATTCGGGATGCATACGATAGGAGTCAACCGAAGCGGGCAAAAGGTCGAGTATATGGATGAGCAGGTAACTCAGGAAGATTTGAAAAAAGCTTTACCGCTGGCAGATGTCGTCGTCAATATTTTACCTCTGACGGATCAGACGAAGGACTTATTCGATCTCCACCTGTTTAAAGAAATGAAAGAAACAGCCATTTTCATCAATGTCGGACGCGGTCAGACTGTAGTCACAGATGATCTGCTGGAGGCACTGGATAAAGGGTTTCTGGAATATGCAGCTTTAGATGTCGTTCATCAGGAGCCGCTGCCGGAAGAACACCCGATTTACAGACGGAAAGATGTCCTGCTGACGCCGCATATATCAGGGACGCTTGACGATTATGACGAGAGTTTGTTCCCTGTATTTGAAGAAAACCTGGACGCTTACCTTAAGGGAGAGGACTTGCCGAGAAATGTAGTCAGCTACGAATCGGGCTACTGATATAGAGATAAATGACTGACCACATAAATGCACTTTTAACCTCACTAAGAGAGGAATTCTCTTAGTGAGGTTTTTCGTATGTGCGCCCGGCATGGGCGACAACTTGGTGGTGAAAGTCCACTACAGACTTGGCAGTAGGAACTGTTAGCGAAAGTCAAGGGTGTCCGCCGTGAGGCGGAATCTGAAGGAAGATGGACGCAAATGCTTGCACTGACGAACAGAAACTTCATACTAAGGCTTGATAGAACGGATAAGCTTGCATAACAAAGTGAAGTCCGATACTGCCCGAATTCTATTGAGTAAATGAAGCAGTGACATGAGCAGAAGGTTGTCGTTCTTACCCGGGGAGGTCTCGTCAGCGCTTAGTAGTAACAACGAATGGCGAGAAGTCAGCCGAGGTCGTAGTAGGGGAAATGTACCGAAGGACCGAACGATATTAATACTTAAACAGATAGGAGGTTAGGCGTTATGACGAATGCAGAAAACAACCGAACGGTTGGCAGACTACAAAAAGATAAGCTGGAAGCGAAAGGATATGTAGGTGCGCAAAGTAATCGCCTAGGTGAACAGAACGATAAGTATGGTGAGTCTCTTATGAGTCTCGTTGTAAGCAAGGAAAATTTACTGGTGGCAGCCAAGAAAGTAAGACAAAATAAAGGTGCCCCAGGTGTAGACGGAATGACTGTACAAGAAGTAGAAGCTCACATTGAAAAATTTTACCCTCATATTAGAAGGAAACTACTTGATGGGAGCTACAAACCCCAATCCGTTAAACGGGTAGACATACCTAAAGCTAATGGAGGAAAAAGAGAGTTGGGCATCCCGGTCGCACGTGACCGAGTGGTACAACAAGCGATTAAGCAGATTATTGAACCGATAATTGACCCAAATTTCTCCCCCCACAGCCATGGTTTCCGAAAAGGAAAAAGCAATCATTCTGCTCTAAAACAAAGCGTCAAATATTATGAAGAAGGGTATCCTGTTGTGGTAGATTGTGATTTGAAACGGTGTTTTGACACCCTCAATCATGACAAGCTCATGTACTACTTAGAGCAATATATACAGGACAAACTTATTCTGAGAATTATCCGCAAGTTCTTACGGAGTGGTGTAACAGACCTGTCTGGCGAATTCGTAGAAAGTGAAACAGGCGCACCTCAAGGTGGCGTTATCTCGCCCCTTCTCTGTAATGTTTACTTGCATGAACTGGATAAAGAAATGGAGAAACGCGGGCACCGCTTTGTTCGTTTTGCGGATGACTTTGTCATCTTTGTTAAATCGAAACGAGCGGGTGAACGGGTCTTAAACAGTATCACCCGCTTCATAGAAAAAGACTTAAAACTAACGGTCAACCAAGACAAAAGCGAAGTGGGGTCACCCTTTCGTTTAAAGTTCTTGGGTTGTCTGATGATGAAAGTGAATGGGGTCTGTCGATTCAGACCTACCAAAGCCGCCAAGAAGAAATTCATAGGCAAATTAAGACGCTTAACCAAACGAAACCGTCCAGGAACTTTCAAAGAGATTTCTAAGGACATCAATGAAGTCACTCGAGGGTGGATTAATTACTTTGGTTTAGGGTTTATTAAGACGTTCGTCCGCGAGGTCGAACAATGGCTACATCACAGAATCAGACAACTTGTTCTTAAGCGATGGAAAAAGATACGAACCAAGATTAACAGATTAGAACGTTTAGGTCTAGATATAGATAGTGCTAAACGTATTGGTTTTTCACGCAAGAAATATTGGCGATTATCCAAAACGCCCGAGGTTCATCGGGCACTTACAACGAAAAGACTCTACCAGTGGGGTTTAGTTTCACTAAACCAACTGGCAGAGTCTGCTTACTTAAGATATTGAACCGCCGTATACGGAACCGTACGTACGGTGGTGTGAGAGGACGGTAAATAAATTAATTATTTACCTCCTACTCGATTTTAAACGATAGCCTAGAAAAGGATGGGGAAATCACAAATATAACTAGTAACATATATTTGATGAAGTTAGTAAATGTGACAAACCCGTCACAAATGTGAAAGCGTAGACAACTTATAATTTATATAACGTCTGTTTTTTGAGAACCGGGATCAAGTTAGTTTTAGGTTAATTAATAACGAGTAATTTTTAATTTAATTATTCCATTTAGATTTATCACACTATATAATAATCTAAGTAATATGCAATGCTAGGAAATGAACCTCACCTCAGCTAATAAAGTTAAAAGACTGGAATCATCGCACTTTGTTTCTGAATACTATTTGAGCATAGGAGGAATACCAGATGAAGAATTATAGCAAATATTTACTGAGTGCAGCTGCACTATTGACCCTGACAGCCTGTGCAGGAGGTAATGACGAAGCAGAAGGTGTGGATGGGGATAATACATCAGCCACTTCCGGTGAAACACTCTCAGCTGTACTGGACCGTGGAGAACTGAATGCAGGTGTAAATGATCAGCTGCCCGGTTTCGGGTATGTGGATAGTGATGGAAACTACACAGGATTTGATATCGACTTTGCCAAAGCAATTGCTGCCGGCGTGCTCGGTGATGCTGAAGCGGTCAATTATCGCCCGCTTTCTGCTCAGGAGAGATTTACAGCTGTTCAGACTGGTGAAGTAGATGTCCTTCTGAGAAACACGACCTGGACTGCAAGCCGAGATACAGAAGTCGGATTGAACTTTGCTCCGGTAACGTTCTATGACGGGCAGGGCATGATGGTGGGAGCTGATTCTGGCGTCTCCTCATTGGAAGATCTGGAAGGAATGATCATTGGGGTCGAGACGGGCACAACAACAGAACTTAACCTTGCGGATCAGATGGAAGCTTTGGGAGTCAGCTACGAGACACAGACTTTTGATGACCGAGATGCCCTTATTGCTGCATATGAATCCGGAGCTGTTGATGCATGGACAACTGACCGCTCAGGACTTGTATCAGCCTTTGCTGTACTGGATGATCCGGATGCACATGTCATCCTGGAAGATACGCTGTCTAAAGAACCACTGGCTCCAGCAGTACTGCACGGGGACGACCAGTGGAATGATGTGGTCAGCTGGATCGTATTCGCACTGATACAGGCTGAGGAATTCGGGATCACTCAGGATAATGTAGATGATTTCCTTGACAGTGACAACCCTGACATCAGACGTCTCTTAGGTGTAGAGGACGATATAGGCGGCTTTCTGGGGCTGGAAAGTGACTTTGCTTATCAGGCTATCCTGCAAGTAGGAAACTATGGGGAAATTTATGATCGCCACCTTGGACCGGATACACAATTTGATTTACCTCGAGGCATGAATGGATTGTATCAGGACGGCGGACTGCACTACTCCATGCCGTTTAGATAAATCACACTTGTTGTGACGTGACAGATAAGAAAGTACAGAAAAGTAAAAAGACATGAGAAAGACAAGAGGCCTGCTGACCTGCACAATAGCGGGCCTCTTTCAAATGGTAACTGGTGAGCGGTTTGCAGGACTTGAGTCCAAAGGAGTGAAAAACATGACACCAACAGAGAAAAATAGAAAAACACCGATTTGGAGAAACAGAAAGGTCGTACCTGTCATCCTGCAGATCATCTTCCTTGCCATCATTGGTCTGCTGCTTTGGATTCTGATTCAGAATACGATGACGGGTCTGAGGCGAATCGGTATGTCATTCGGCTTTGATTTTTTAAATGCAAGAGCCGGATTCAATATTAATGAAGCCATGATTGAATACAGTACGAGCGATCCTTATGTAAGAGCCATAATGGTAGGAATCGTCAGTACATTGAGAGTATCCTTTTTCGGTATCATTCTGGCAACGATTATTGGGGTACTGGTCGGGATTGCAAAAATGTCAGATAACTGGCTGCTGAGCAAGGTAGCTTCTGTTTATATTGATATATTCAGGAATACACCACTGCTGCTTCAATTATTTGTTCTGAACTTTGCTGTATTTCTTCCCCTCCCTAGAATCCAGGAGGCTTTGAGTATAGGACCTTTATACCTTTCTAATCGTGGAGCCGTGATTCCGTGGGCAGATCTTCATGAAGGTAGCGCAATATGGGCACTGCTTTTACTGGTTGTCATAGGAGCGTCTGTATTGGTATACAAATGGCAGATGAAGAGAGAAGTGGAGGAAGGAAAGAATACTCACCCTTTCCTATCAGCATTCGGTGCGTTCATCTTGTTATGCGGAGCAGGGTACCTTGTAACGGGTGAAGGCCCACTACAGCTGACGATTCCTGCACACACAGGAGCAGCCGTAACAGGTGGCCTGTCGCTATCCACACCTTTTCTATCGGTACTGGTAGCCCTGACTATTTTCACTTCAACGTATATTGCTGAAATTGTCCGCGGAGGCGTACAGGCCGTACCAAAAGGACAAGTTGAAGCAACTAAAGCTCTGGGATTCAGATCCGCAACAGCCATGAGACTGGTTATCTTTCCTCAGGCTATCCGGATCATCATTCCGCAGATGACCAGTCAGTACCTCAATCTGATCAAGAATTCATCCCTGGCGATGGCTGTCGGCTATCAGGAAATTGTCGGTGTCGGCAACACAGTCATCAATCAGTCAGGACGTACGCTGGAAGTGATAGTTATTATGATTGCAGTCTATCTGTCTTTCAGTCTGACAACTTCACTGTTCATGAATATCTTCAATAAAAAATTCCAGTTGGTCGAAAGGTAGGGGTGCAGGATGATCAATGATAACCTTCATTACAAAGGTGAGCCGACAAACAGTCTGGAGGTGACAGATTCCCCTCATCTCGACAGGCAGAAAAATGAGTCGTTTGGACAGGCGTTAAGGAAAAATTTATTCGGCAATAAGAAAAACACTGTGCTGACCGTGCTGACCGGTCTGTTTACTGTCTTTGTTTTGTATCAGGTCGTAAGCTTTGTTCTGGAAAACAGCTGGGATGTCGTTTATATCCACCTCAGACTTCTGATGATCGGCCAGTATCCGCTGGAGGAATTATGGCGTCTGTGGTTCGGCTTATACTACGCCTCACTTATGATCGGGCTGACCTGGGGCTTATGGCGGGGAGCTGGAAAAGCAGTGGCTTTCACTTTTGGAGCAGTCTACCTGGCTTTTGCGGCTGTTCCGTGGACGACACTTAATACATCCTTAAACTTAGCGGCATGTATCGGACTGATCGCAGGAGGATATGTTCTGGGTGGTAAAGTTGACAGGCTTAAAATACCTGTGCTGGTTCTCTGGGGCCTGTACTTCCCACTAACGATCGGGCTCATCATGGGTTTCGGCGGCCTGCTTGATCCAGTTTTGAGTCGTTACTGGGGTGGATGGCTTTTGACCGTCATTCTGGCATCAGTAGCAATCATCGGCTGTTTTCCTCTGGGGATCCTGCTGGCGCTTGGTCGTCGAAGCAGTCTCCCGGCAGTGAAATATGTCTGTATTGCTTACATTGAACTGATACGGGGCATCCCGCTTATCATGGTTCTGTTTATCGGACAGCTGCTGATCCCTCTGTTTTTAGGTGGACAGACAGTAATGGATAATGTGACTCGGGCCATGATTGCTTATGTGTTCTTTGCGGCGGCTTATCTTGCAGAGGATGTCCGCGGGGGACTACAGTCGATTCCGTCAGGACAGTTCGAAGCTGCCCAGGCACTTGGACTGAATAAGGTGAAAACGACCTTCTTCATTATCCTGCCGCAGGCTCTGAAAGCTGTCATTCCTGCAATGGTAGGCTTGTTCATTACGATTTTAAAGGATACTTCACTGGTGGCCATTATCGGACTCGCTGATTTCTTAGGGACAGCCAGACGAATTTCAAATAACCCGGAATATTTAGGACGATATCTGGAGCTTTACGTATTCGTTGCTGCATTCTACTTCATTTTCTGTTATCTGATGGCCTATGTCAGCCGATATCTAGAACGCAGCTTGTCAAAAGGCAGCAGATAAAGACCTGATCAAAAGGTAAGAAGACATTCAAATAGAGAAAAGAGGGATAGCTATGGCAGAAACAGCTGGAACTGAAACACTGGGGACAGTCACTGAGGACAGCCCAGTCATCATAAAAGTAGAGAAACTGAACAAATGGTATGGCGATCTTCACGTCATTAAGGACGTCGATCTGACAGTCAGGCAGGGAGAAGTCATCGTCGTTCTGGGGCCGTCCGGTTCCGGTAAGTCGACGTTTATCCGGACATTGAATGCACTGGAAGAATTTCAGAGTGGAACGATTGAAATCGACGGCATTGAACTGACAGATGATCTTAAACACGTTGAAGAGATTCGTAAGGAAACTGGAATGGTCTTCCAGCAGTTCAATCTATTTCCACATATGACGATTTTGAAGAATGTTTCGCTGGCCCCGATCTGGGTAAGAAAGTGGAAGAAGGGAAAGGCTGAAGAGATTGCTCGAAACCTTCTTGAAAGGGTCGGTATTCCGGAGCAGGCTGATAAATTTCCCGGTCAGCTCTCTGGTGGACAGCAGCAGAGGGTGGCCATAGCCAGAGCTCTGGCTATGCAGCCCAAGATTATGCTCTTTGATGAACCGACATCAGCACTGGATCCGGAGATGGTCAATGAAGTGCTGGACGTCATGCGCAATCTGGCAGAATCCGGCATGACCATGATCGTGGTCACACACGAGATGGGATTTGCCCGTCAGGTAGCTGACCGCCTAGTCCTGTTTGATAAGGGAGAAATCATCGAAATGGCTGACCCGGAAGCGTTCTTTGATCATCCGAAACATGAGCGGACCAAGCTGTTTCTCAGTCAGATTTTGTAAGGCAATCCGACGAAAATTAGTAAAAGTACGAGTAAATTTATCCATTAATGCCCACTCAGGCAGAAACGCCGGTTGAGTGGGCATTAATTGCGGAATTATTGTCCACTGAGAAGGAAAACTAAGCTGAGTGGTCACTAATATCAGAATTTTTGACCACCCAGAAGGAAAACGAAGCTGAGTAGTCATTAAAACCTGGATTTTCGCCCACTCAGATGCAAAAAGCTAGTTGAGTGGGCGATAACCTCACCGTACATAAGCATCCACGACTGAATAGTCAGCTGAATGGTCCGCAGACTGATTCTTTTGTCTAATCCGTTAGGGTCATGCAATGCATTCGGAAAGTGAAAAAGAACTGATCAAATGTAGAGACCGAACCCGTTTCGGTCTCTTTCTAATCTAAATAAGTCCTTCGGAAACGAGATTTTTTCTTTAAAATTTGGTAAATGGTGCTATAATAAAATAAGAAAGTGAATAGAAAAAGTGAAGACACTTTAATCAAGTGTTCATTTTTTGAACAGAACATGACACTTTGTCATATTTCTTCTATTGGCTTTTCTTTATAACGAAGGGGAGATCACATACATGTCAGAACAATTACTTAAATGCTCTGAAGTAGCAGAAGAGTTAAAATGGGACCTGTCTGCTATTTTTGCAACAGAAGAAGAATTTAACCAGACGGCAGAACAGCTGCCTGAAGATGTCGCTGCATTTGCATCTAAGTATGACGGCAAGCTGGATGGTGCGGACACTGTCGTTGAGGCGATCAAAGAATACGAAGGCCTGATGGCTACTGCGTCTCATTTAGGTCAGTACGGACATCTGCCTGTCTCTGTAGATATTTCCGATGGGGAGGCCCAGCAGGTTACGCGTCGAGTCTCGAATATTCTGGCTGGCGTCAGTGCCAGACTGAGTTTCTTCCAGTCACAGCTTGAAGATCTGGACGAATCAACGTTGAATGCTGTAGTTGAAAAAGATGCAGCTTACGAGACATTTATCCGTAAAATCAAGAAATCCAAGCGTGCTAAACTGGATCCGAAAGTGGAAGAAGCTCTTGCTCAACTGTCACCCGTATTTAATGCACCATCTGAGATCTTTGAACAGGCGCGTTCGAATGATGCAGACTACGGGACATTTGAAGTGGATGGAAAAGAATACCCATTAAGCTTTGTCCTATATGAAGAAGTATATATGTACCACGAAAATCCGGAGATTCGTCGAGCAGCCTATGATAAGTTCAACCAGGTCCTCGGCAGCTACAAGAATGTTGTAGCGACTGCTTACTATACCCATCTGCAAAAGGAAAAAACCTTGTCAGTGATGCGCGGCTATGACTCAATCTTTGACTACCTGCTGGAAAGCCAAGAAGTCGATCAGGACCTGTACCACAGACAGATTGATACGATCATGTCTGATTTTGCTCCAGTGATGCGAAAGTTCATTACACATCTGAAAGAAGTTCACGGACTGGACAAAATGACTTATGCCGACTTGAAAGTCGATCTTGATCCGGAATATACACTGCCTGTGACTATCGATGAATCCAAAGATCTGGTCAAGGAAGCTCTGGCACCACTAGGTCAGGAGTATGTTGATATGATTCTGCGTTCGTATCCAGAACGCTGGGTGGACTTTGCTCAGAATATCGGAAAGCGTTCCGGTGCATTCTGTTCAACAACATATGGCAAGCACCCGTATGTAATGGTCACATGGACAGGTCAACTGACTGATGCCTACACCTTGTTCCACGAACTAGGTCACGCTGGTCAGGGTGTTCTGTCCAATGAGAACAATCCACTGACAAGCGCACGTCCGTCACTTTATCTGATCGAGGGCCCCTCGACATTCAATGAGCTGTTGCTGACAGACTATCTGAAAAACAAAACTGACGACCCACGTATGGAACGATCAGTTTTGTCCAAAATGATTTCACGTACGTATTTCCATAACTTTGTCACGCATCTGCTTGAAGCGGCTTATCAGCGTGAAGTATACCGTCTGATTGATGCCGGTAAGAGTTTCGATGCGAACAAGCTGAGTGAGATTAAACATGACATCCTGGAACAGTTCTGGGGCGATGCGGTTGAGCTGGAACCAGGTGCTGAACTGACTTGGATGCGTCAGATCCACTACTACATGGGTCTTTATCCATATACCTATTCAGCTGGACTGACTATTGCAACGCAGGCGTTCCTGAAAATTAAGAATGGCGAAGAGTCTGTTGACGGCTGGCTGGAATTCCTGGCATTAGGTGGACAGAAAGTACCTGCTGAAGCGACGCTTGTTGCTGGAGTCGATATTACTACAGACAAACCACTGAAAGATACAATCAATTATCTTGATCAATCGGTCGATCGCATTATTGAACTGACTGGTCAGCTGGAAAATAATTAAATAGATAGTCATCCTGACAATATGGGTGAGCTAGGCAGAAAGTCAGAGCGCAGATCAGCGTTCTGGCTTTTTTGTTGATAGAATAGGAAAGTATAAAGTTTTACCCGCTAGAAAGCCTATCACCTCAAACGTTAATCACTATCACTTGAT
>NZ_BAAADA010000018.1:0-5112 GCF_039522005.1 Alkalibacterium indicireducens | reverse complement strand
ATTTTAATATTAAAATTGAAGAGTTACCATCTCTAGAAAAAAAGTTTCCGCCAAAGTCTTGACACATACCAACAGTATCTGCCAGAAGAGCTTTTTCCATTTTTGTGTTAAGTCCTTTACCCTGATCCATTGCTTTTTCATCTTCAAGAGTAAATATACCTGATTTTCGACCTGTTCCGATGAAGGTTCCGATTGTATCAAAGATATCTGTCAGTGTAAATGCAAAGACAGTGATAAGAATCAAAGCATAACGTGATGGGTCTGCAAGAAGTGACCCTAACCCTTGGGAGCTGAAAGCCGCTCCAAATGTCACACCCAATTCGCCGAACGTGGACAAGAAAGTATTAGCTGGGTTATTCAGTCCTGATAAATCAGTCACACCCATAGGAATTCCGATAATTGTTGTCGCAACGATTCCGATGAGGATCGCACCTTTAACATTGGCAAGCATCAGAACGACCATAATAATCAGACCAATGATGGCAAGCAGTGCATAAGGATTGGCAAGGGTGCCCATGTCAGGAATAATTCCTCCACCAGTGACTACAGTATTAATCGCCCCGGTGATTTCTGATCCGGCTGTATAAGGTTCATTGTTGACAGAAATAATGTCCTGTCCTTCAGATGTAAATTCTAATAGTTGCGCATTCTTTAAACCAATATAAGCAATAAATACACCGATTCCTCCGCCGATAGCATGCTGAAGGGATTCAGGTATTGCGTGAATGATTTTCTTTCTGATTGAAGTAACGGTAATTAAAGTCCCGACTACACCTGTGAAGAAAACCATGAATAAAGCTTCCTGCCATGAAAAACCAAGTGCAAAGACTACTGTATAGGTAAAGAATGCATTCAGTCCCATTCCCGGTGCCTGCGCATAAGGAACATTTGCATACAAAGCTAAGATCAGTGTACCAACTGCTGTAGATAAAACAGTTGCCAGAAAGACCGCTTGAGTCGGCATACCTGTCAATGACAGAATCTGAGGATTAACAAAAATAATATAAGACATAGCAAAGAATGTCGTTAATCCTGCAGTAACCTCCCGACCGATTGTTGTGTTATTCTCCTTTAATTGAAAAAACTTTTCCAACAAAGATAAAACCCTCTCTCTTCTATGATTCTCCACTTGCATGGAGTCGTTAACCAAGGGTTATCTAATAACGTGATGGATGGGATAAAGTTTAAGAAAGCAAAAAAAAGACGGATGGCCGCCTTTAATTAACTACATCTTAAACAATCGCAATTGTTTAATCTAATAGTCAATCCTTTAAGGGGATTGGTAGAGACTCTAGCCCATATCGCTAAATTATATTAGATAACGCTCTTATTAAGTTGCCTTAATCATAGTACATTATGAGAGGCATTTCAACAATAAACGAAAAATTAATCCGAATCACGAAGGTATTATTCGTATTTTTTGACACATTTTATCCTTATTTTATTAAATTAAAGCTGCCATTCGCCAAAACGGTTATTTCATTGTAACAAACTCTTCAGCAGCAGTCGGGTGGATAGCTATCGTCCGGTCGAAATCCTTCTTCGTTGCTCCCATCTGAATTGCTACTGCAAAGCCCTGAAGAATCTCATCCATCCCTTTTCCGATTCCATGAAGGCCGACCACTTTTTCATTTTTTCCTACACAGACCAGTTTCATGTATGCTTTTTGTCTATGCCCAGTGATCGAACTGTGCATTGAGGTAAAGGATGTCTTGTATATCTTGATATACTCTTCAGGATATAGGTCATAGACTTGCTCCTCAGTCATCCCAACGGTGCCAATAGGCGGATGGGTAAATATAACAGTCGGAATATTATCATAATCGACCTTGGCATTCTTCTTGTCATTAAATAGACGTTCAGACAGCTGTCTGCCGGCAGCGATTGCCACTGGTGTCAGTTCAACTCTTCCAGTCACATCTCCGACTGCATAAACATTGTTTCCAGTAGTATTCTGATACTGATCGACTTCAATATACCCTCCTGGATAAAGGTTGACTCCGGCAGCTTCAAGGTTAAGGCCTTCAGTATTCGGTGTGCGCCCTGTCGCCCACAGTACCATTTCCGTTTCATGCGTGCTGCCATCTTCAAACACAAGCTCATACTTGTCTTCTCCCAGTTTTTTCACTTCAGTCACCGTTTTGTTCGTCTGAATCTTTCTTCCTTCAACCTCAGCAAGTTCCGAGAATCCCTCGCAGATTATAGAATCAAAATTATATAGTGGCTGAGGCTTTCTCACGAATAAATGAGTATCAACCCCCATTGCATGGAAAATGCCGCTCATTTCTACCCCAATATAGCCGCCGCCGATCACTGCGATACTTTTAGGCAGTTTTTTCAAATCGAAGATATCATCTGATACCATACCATATTCACCCCCGGGAATCGGAAGACGTTTGGGCTTTCCGCCTGTTGCTATCATAATATGTTCAGCAGTATAGGTCTTCCCGTCAACTTCGACCGTCGATTCATCAACAAAGACAGCTCTTCCTCTAATAAGATCAACTTTATTGCCATCCAATCCTTTTTTATATGCCCCATGAAGGAACTTGATATACTTATCCCTATTTTCAACCATCTTCTTAAAATTCAGCTTGGGTTTATTCCCAAACTCAAGTCCGTAACCCTCAGCGTAATGATCGATCGATTCCATCATTTCGGCGACATACCACATGACTTTTTTTGGCACACATCCCAGGTTGACACAGGTGCCTCCCAAATTGTGTTCTTCAATGAGGCCAACTTTAGCTCCATGCATGCCAGCCCGGTTGGCAGAGGCAATGCCTCCGCTCCCCCCACCGATCACTAAATAATCGTATTCCTTTGTTCTCGTCATCGTTTTCTTCCTTTCCTGCTGGTTTCTAATTTATGAAGTCCCGGGTACACTTTCTTTTCTGCTTCAAAGTAATATCTGCCCAAAGCATACTTGTATTTTTCCCGTTCATCCCATGGTTTATGTTTTCCTGAATAATGAATAAAGACAACGTTCTCTTCCACTTTACTATAATTATACTTCTGAGGAAAAAGAATTCTCAGTTTTTCATAAACTTTGGGATTCATATTGTAGACCCGCCAGTCTTCCTCTTTTATATCATTAACAAATATCAGGTTGAAAATGTCCTGGTCCGGAAGAATTAGAAATGGCTTATTTTCACGTATCGTTTCGACAATATGGTCTGTATTTTCAATTTTTCGCAATTTTTCGAGATTCATCAGTACTACACCCGAGTTGAAATAATCATCAGATTCAAAATTTCTTAATCTTAAGTTATTGAATGGCTGAACCCATTTAGTTTTATACTTATAGTTTGTTGCAATAAAAGAATTCCCATGAAACGGTTTAGTGTATAAAGGTCTCAATTTATTCAAGCAGATAATATCCGGATCGAGATAAAGAACCCGATCAACATGGTCTGGAAGTAGATATGGTGCAAACATCCATAAGTACATTTCCAATGCATAATATCTGGTTATCGCTATTTTATCTGATGATTTGAAAAAGTTTTTACTGTAAATCGGTTCAAAAACATGCCCCTCTTTTTCAACAAACGTCCGCAGTTCTTCTAAGGTTTCATCCGTTATCCCTGTGTGAAGCAAATACATACAGAATATCTCATCCGGATTCGTATCTGAAATGGACCGAATCAGCACTTTCAGCGGATAGACATAGTTTTCGTTCAATGAAAAAAGTAAATTGATCATTCCTATACCTCCAGCAACAGTCACATATGCGTCGTGACTCCTTTATATCATTATACCTATTCTGTGTGGAAAACTCACTCAAATCATACTTTTCTTTTCCTTTTAAAGCTCTTTGAAATCCACTATAATTGATAAAGTACTGAATTTATGAAAGAAGGAATCATATGAATAAGAAAGATTTATACTTAACTCTCTTTCGATCGACATTTTTTCTCAGCATGTTTACTTTCGGAGGAGGCTACGTTATCGTGCCACTGATGGAAAAGAAATTTGTGAATGAATTGGGATGGATCGATGAGGATGAAATGCTGAACCTGATTGCTATCGGACAGTCAGCGCCAGGTCCTATTGCTGTCAATACATCGATTCTGATCGGTTACCGTATGGCTGGATTTTCTGGTGCAATGGTCACGGTTCTGGGAACAATTCTCCCCCCATTAGTAATTATGACTGGCCTGACATATATTTATCTGGTCGTAAGAGATAATGCCTTAGTCAACAACGTGCTCCTGGGCATGCAGGCCGGGGTTGCTGCAATCATCGTAAATGTGGTCATAAACATGGCTCTTCGTATCATTAAACAGAAAAAGATAGTGCCCGTACTGGTAATGATTGCGGCACTGATCGCCGGCATTGGCTTCCAGGTCAATATTTTGTGGCTGCTTTTTGTTTCGGCTCTTATTGGATTGATCATGACTTTAATAGACTTAAAGAATAAACACGACAAGGGGGAGAGCAAATGATTTACTTAGAACTCTTTCTCAGTTTTTTCCAGATTGGAATCCTGAGTTTTGGAGGAGGCTATGCTTCGCTACCACTTATTGAACAGGAACTGATTACAGTTCAAGGCTGGATCACTAACCAGCAGTTCATTGATATTTTGACATTATCAGAGCTGACACCTGGCCCAATTGCCATTAATGCTGCAACTTTTTCAGGTAACCAGATTGCAGGAATCATGGGCGGAATGATTGCTACAATAGGTGTAACCTTACCGTCTGTCATTATTGTTCAACTTCTGGCATATTTCTACTTCAAGTATCAGAACCTGTCAATTGTTCAAGGTGTGATACAAGGTGTTCGTCCGGCAGTTGTCGCTCTGATTGCTTCTGCTGGTGTAACGATTTTCTTGACAGCTATGTTTGGTCATAGCGACTGGCCGATCGCCCTTTCAGAAATCAACTGGGTTTCTGTCTTCTTCTTCGCAGCCGGGCTGTTTCTTATGAGAAAATTCAAGGCAAGCCCTATTCAGATTATTCTAGTGACTGGGGTAGCCGGAGGAATTGTCTACAGTCTTATGTGAACTACCCACCACTTAAATCCTTTGGATTTTGAAGTGGGGCTTCCTACGAACTCCATTCTTGTCTGCACAGACTTCATACAGACAGAGGAATCGGATAGGGGTAGGCT
>NZ_BAAADA010000017.1:0-23904 GCF_039522005.1 Alkalibacterium indicireducens | reverse complement strand
TAACAGTTCCTACTGCCAAGTCTGTAGTGGACTTTCACCACCAAGTTGTCGCCCATGCCGGGCGCACATGAAAAAGAGAGCACAGTTACTACACTTGTGCTCTCCTTTATTGCCCGCTCCTTTTCATAAAGGTGCTATTACTTTTTCTGTATATTTTTATAATAATGTGACATCCAAGTATCCCAGTTTACGTGCCTCTCTAATCCTCTGCTGGTCTTCCTCGGTTATTTTCAGTAAAGCAGGGTTTTCAAGTATCATTTCATAGCCATATTCCTGTACACCTGACTGTATGATCGCTTTATCTATGCCTGTAACTATAGATAAAATCTTAGCTGGTTTTTTGTCTTTTGCTCGCTCGTCCGTTACTTCAGTAAATAACATCTCTGCTCCTCCTTTCTATACTGCTTCACCTATTTCTTTATATGATTATACCACATATGAAAGCGCTTCAACAAGAAGGATGTAACTGGATTATGTATATTTAATCTAATAAATGTGTAAAAGTTACGGCTTTGATCCAGCTTACTTCTCCGAGTACTGATTTCCAGCTGTAGAGAAGTTTCCTGGTGTTCTGACAAAGAACGTCAGAACTAAACCGAGCAGCGCGAAGACTGATGCCCATAAGAAGGCATGTGTTTCCTGAGACACTGCTGAAAGAAGCAGCGGACCGATGAGCGCAGATATTCCATAAGCCTGATAGAGCAAACCATAGTTCGATCCAAAATAGTATGTGCCGAAATAATCGCTGCACACTGCCGGAAACGTCGCTAGAAATCCGCCGAAACAGCTGACTATAATGCCTAGTATCGCAAAGTAAGTAAACGCATTGAGCTGAAATAAACTAAGCACCGCCATCGATACAGCAGTCAGACCAAACAGGAGAGTAAACACTCTCAATCGTCCGATCAAGTCAGACAGTGCACCCCATCCCAGTCTCCCTAAAGCATTGAATACAGCAGCTACAGCTACTGCATAACCTGCTGTTTTAGGAAACAGGCCGACCAGATCTCTCGCAATATCCTGAGACAAGCCGATAACCAGCAAGCCACTCAGACTTCCTGCAAAGTACATGATCCACAATAAGTAAAATGCCGGGGTCTTCAACATGCCTTTTGTAGTAAAGTCATTTTCGTTGACAAGCACGTGCTTGTTTTCTGACTGTGTTGGAACTTTAAGCATCTGTGCCCCAGTAATCCCTACTAATGCGTAGACCAGGCCTTGAACTAAAAAGGTCTGAGATACCCCAATCGAACTGATCAGTGCGGATAATAAAAAGGTGAACTACCCACCACTTAAATCCTCCGGATTTTGAAGTGGGGCTTCCTACGAACTCCATTCTTGTCTGCACAGATTTCATGCAGACAGAGGAATCGGATATGGGTAGGCTCAAAAGGCAGTCCCTGCCTCATAGGTTTTCTTTTACTTGGCTAACGCCAAGGAATACTCAGTAGGCTTGATTGTCGCCTAGATATAGACTTGGTTATCATCTATACACAAAGCATACCAAATGAGAACGACATTTACCACTTCAAGCTATCGCTTGACCGAAATTCATCTCCCACTTTCACTGGTGCTTCGCACCCATACGCTTAGAAGTGGGAGACTTCTTTCGGAATTACGTTAAAAATAAACCCGCCCATTCCGAACGCGCCGATGATGATCCCTGTCACCATCCCTTTCTTTCTCGGGTACCACTTCAGACCAGTCGACAACGGACAGACGTAGACCATACCGACACCGATACCTCCTACAAGACTGTAGCCTAGATACAAAACTGGCAGGGACCGTGCCTGCGAGGCAATTATCAGACCTGCACTGAAACATATCATTCCGATCGTCCCAACTAGTCGCGGTCCGATTCTGTCCTGCAGTCGCCCAGAAAAAATGGTGACAAATGCGAAAATAAATACGATAAGAGAATAGGCCGTATAAACTTCTGTTCTCTCCCATCCGAAGGCATCGACTAATGGTTGGTTAAACAAACTCCACGTGTAGATCCCTCCAATACATAGCTGCATCATGACACCGCCGAGCAGCACTTTCCATCTTTCTGCAGATTGTTCCATATTCATTCCCCTTTTCAGAAATAGTATAGCAGATTATTAGTTTGGCAATCAAAGCGAATTGACTTATTCTACTCCATATTTAACTATGAATTCCCTTTCACAAGACATGACTGATAATGGTATACTGTTGTTGCATATAGAAAGGTGGAGATTAACTGTGCTGGCAGTCCTTTTACAGTCTTTTCAAATTTTTACTGGTCATACTAGTGGCCTACTTATTCAAACAAGCTAAAATACTGAGATCAACTGACGGAGTAGCCCTGCAGAAAATCATACTTAACCTGACCCTTCCTGCGACGATTGTTGTCGGATTTAACGGGGTTTCAGTAGAACCTATTTTGTTTATCATGATCTCTCTCGGTCTCCTCACGAATATCGCTCTTGTCACCCTGGGTGGCTTTTTATGGCGTAATAAAGAAGCCCCACTTCAGTCCCTGATGATGTTCAGTCAGGCTGGATACAATATTGGCAACTTTACTATCCCTTTTGTCCAGGGGTTTTTCCCGGCAGCCATTCCTTATATAGGTAGCTTTGACATGGGAAATGCACTCATGCTGTTCGGCGGATCCCCAATGATCGTCGATAAAATGACCGGACAGAATCACTCGAACGATGGTTATATCAGAAGGATCTTGAGGTTGTTCCGATCCCCTTCTTTCACTACTTATATTGTCATGTTTCTTCTTGCACTTATCGGTATTGTTCTGACAGAAGAAATGCTGTCAGTTTTCAGACTCTTTTCAAGCGGGAATGCTTTCTTGTCCATGTTCATGGTCGGCTTGTATCTAGAAATACGCATCGACTCAGTATCGTTCAAGCGAGTCAGACAGCTCCTGGCTACCCGGTATATTATCGGTAGCCTAGTCGCCGCTATATTTTTCCTGGTCCTGCCACTGCCAGAATTGGTCCGTATCTCATTAGTACTCGTTGCTTTGGCACCGATCGGAACAGTTTCTACTATTAATATGATAATTTACGGCAATAAGCGGTCCTTAGCCAGTTTTCTGTCCTCAGTAAGCATCATCATCTCCTTAATTATGATGACCGGTGCTCTTCTGCTGATTATGTAAGTCCTGATCGGTACCGAAGTTGTTTTCACTTTGCTTTTTTTCTGTCAGATGAGGAAATTGGGAAGGGTTCATCCTTAGCGAACCCTGATGGCAATAGTTATGGATAAAACTCGTTTCTTTGATAGCAATGTTTTGTGATCTTTACGCCCTGTTTTATTGAGGAAGTAAAGTTCCTTGATCCAACGGGGTATTCTGCTTGTTCTGATTTGGAGTAGTTGGATACTTCCAGTGATTTGGGGGATTGGGAGATTTTTTTGGGGAAAAAGTGTCAGCTCGCTGGGTATGGAGGTGTCGAGTTGGACATAAGATCCGTTTTGCGACCAACTCGACACGCTTTCTACCTGCGAGTTGGACATAAGATCCGTTTTGCGACCAACTCGACACGCTTTCTACCTGCGAGTTGGACATAAGTTCCATTTTGCGACCAACTCGACACGCTTTCTCCCTCCGAGTTGGACATAAGATCCGTTTTACGACCAACTCGACACGCTTTCTACCTGCGAGTTGGACATAAGATCCATTTTGCGACCAACTCAACACGCTTTCTCCCTACTAGTTGGTCATAAGATCCGTTTTGCAACCAACTCGACACGCTTTCTCCCTCCGAGTTGGACATAAGATCCATTTTGCGACCAACTCGACACGCTTTCTCCCTGCGAGTTGGACATAAGATCCATTTTGCGACCAACTCGACACGCTTTCTCCCTCCGAGTTGGACATATGATCCAACTATTGCTTTCGTCACAAACAGAATCTTTAATTGGATGGCAGCTGTCAGCATGACAGCTACCAAATAAAAGTTAGAACACAAAAGTTATGCATAAGCAGAAACTTTCCCGAGCTTCTTTTCTGCAACAAAAAAAAGCAATGAGGTGCCATTAAATATGGAACAAACTTCACTGCTTTTAGCGTATTTAAATTGGCATCTATCAATTCCCAGGTCAGCTAAACGATTCTGTGTACATGAGCATTTCTGTGATGCCTTTTTAGTAATCTTCAGGCATGATCATGGCCAAAATGATGTAAAGAAGCAGGTTTGATGGAAGAATCAGGAAAATCAGTCTGACAGCCAGTGACGAAATACCGAAAAACTCTGCAATTCCTCCACATACGCCTGAAATAACTCGATCATCTGAAGATTTTCTTAATTTATTGCCGTTCATAGTCTATTCCTCCTCAATTAATTATCTCTTCTTTCACTTTACTCCAATAAATCAGTAATCTCAAGCATGAGCATAATTCTTCACAAGTATTTTTTCCTTCTCAGATAAATTGCCACTGCTGCTCCAAGAAGGACTGATATCAGGATAACAACAATCGTTCCAAATGGGGACTGCCGGCCGACCAATCCCCCGGTATTCATCCCGAACAAGCTGAAAATAAGGGTCGGAATGGATATGACCAGGGCGATTGATTCAAGAAATTCCATGATGCTGTTCAATCGGTTATCGATGCTGTCCGAGAGAAGTCCACTTGTGGATTCAATCAGTTCTTTATATAGCTGACTGTTGAAGAGACTTTTACGTATAAGGAGTCTCACGTTTTCTCTCTCTTGGTGAGTACATGTTCTCTCTATCGTTGAATCTGATAACCACTGATGAAAGGTTTCACCATAATCTTCAAGCCGTTTAGAAAAGATAACCATTTCCTGTTCGATATCAGCCAGACTCAACAGCACTTCTCTATTGGCTTTTTCTACAGTTTCCGACTTCGCCTCACGGATGTTCTGGCTTAATCGGTCCATTCGATTGTCCACCGCAATATACATACTAACTATCAGATCCATCATTACCTGATGAGGCGATCGGTCTGAATTGAGCTTATCAAGCAACCCTTCGTCTGAATACCCGTTCAGTACGACTAAAACAGATGCCATTGAAAAAATGAACGTAAGTGTTGTGGATGTATCTGCAAGATGATTACTTTGCAGATCATTAAAAACAGGGAGGTGCAGTACAGACACACGTTGCCCGTAATGATCCTTCAGGCAACTATAGTAGGACACTGTCCTATCTTCCAAGAGAGAGGAAATATCCAAATCTGCTGAAAATTTATCGGTCTCTTTTTTCACATCGTCTCTTACAGGATCAGTTACCAGCACCCATTCAGTAATAGAGTCCGTCCTTTCCGTATTACCTTTACTGATCATGTCACACCTGCTTCCTCAATTGTCCTAAGTCAATCATACTCTAAATTGACTTTAATCTCTATTAACGACCGTCTTATATTTTAGTGTTCCGTACTGAAAATATAAGACGAATAGTGTACACTTTGAGTATTACATAAAGATAGACTGGAAGAAAGAGAGGACAGCTGTCTCAAGCAGCTCAACTGATTATGTGGATACCTTTAATTTTGGCTGTCAGCTTCGTGCTGATTCATTTCCTATCTATATACATATCTTTACCGAAAGCTTTATTAAGACGATTCATTTCGTTTTCTGCTGGAGTGGGAATAGCCTATGTCTTTATCCACCTGTGGCCCCAAGTTGCACACACCCAGGAATTAGCTGAACAGGAAATACACTGGCTGGAAGGACACTTGCTGCACTATGCCTTATATATCATTGCCTTGCTTGGTCTATCCGTTTTTTATGCGATGGACCGTCTGATTGCACGCGCTTATGAAACTAAAGAACAGACCAATCCCAACTTGATCGAATCCCGCCTGTTCTGGGCCCACATTGCCTTCTTTTCTTTATACAATGCCATGATCGGCTACCTTCTGACAGACAGGCGAGAACCGGATGCCACATTAGTTGTATTCTTTATTGCTTTTGCTCTTCATTTTGTGACGAATGACTGGGGGCTCAGACGTCACCATGAATCAGTATATGATCAGTACGGACGGCATATTCTTTCTCTGGCTATCATTGTCGGGTTCGGAATCGGGCTATTTTCTGATTTTCCAGAGTATATATTCGGAAGTGTTGAAGCTTTTGTAGCGGGCGCGATGACACTGAATGTCATCAAGCATGAGCTTCCGTCTGAAAGAGAAGGAAATCTAGAAGGCTTTCTGACGGGGGTAATTTCAGCCGGTTTCCTGTTTATATTCATATAAAAAAGTGATGCGGCCGTCTGAAAGAGACCGAGCATCACTTCGTTTATTATAAATAGTTTCTAAGTTCACCTATATCGGAGATGAGCAAATCTGCTCCTTCGAGTTCCTTATGTTTTCCGAAGCCATAGGTGCATCCTATAGCGTAGACTCCTTCAAGTTCAGCCGTTTCGATATCCTGGAATCGGTCGCCTATTACAACAATATCTCCTTCAAAGTCCTGTTTCAGCAGTTTAACGATCTCTTTCTTTGATTTCCTGAAGTTGAACTGTTCCGTACAGTACAGTCTCTTAAAGTAGCCTTTCAGTCTAAACTGTTCGGCATGCATCTCCATGTAACTGATTGAGCAGTTACTTAAGAAGATCAGAGTATATCCCTGATCTTTGAGATACTGCAGAGTGTCAACAGCGCCTGCATACCATCTAGCTTCATTCCTCTGAATCATTTCAAGCATCGTTTTACCGATAAGTCCAGATGCATCCTGACGAAAACTAGGATCGAGGTCGGGCATGAACAGCTCCCACATTTCCTGCTTGCTGTAGCCCAGCCACTGGGTAATTTCTTCATCTGACCAGTTTTTTTCTTCTGCTTTGTTATTCTTCACAAGATAATTGTATGCGCGTTTAAACGCGGGGATGTATATTTTACTGCTGTCATGAAGCGTACCGTCATAATCAAAAATGATTGTTCTGACGTGACTCAATTCATTCTTCATTTCAATTTTTTCATAAGGTTGGCCATTTCGATTGCTCCAACGGCTACTTCTCCACCCTTGTTACCAGCTTTTGTTCCGGCACGTTCAATAGCCTGTTCGATTGTATCGACTGTCAGCACGCCGAACATGACAGGTACACCTGTAGTGTCTGATGCTGAAGCCACTCCCTTGGATACTTCTCCACAGACATGGTCGTAGTGAGAGGTAGCTCCTCTGATCACTGCACCAAGAGTAACCACTGCATCATACTTTCCGGATGCCGCCATTGTTTTAGCTACTAATGGGATTTCATATGCTCCAGGTACCCAGGCAACGTCGATATCCGACTCTTCCATTCCGTGTCTGACTAATGCATCTACAGCCCCATCAAGCAGTCTTGACCCGATAAAGTCATTGAAGCGTCCCACGACGATTCCAATTTTTAAATCCTGTGCAATTAACTGTCCTTCAATCTTATTCATAATTCTGTTCCTCCAAATTCATTTTTTAATATTCTAAATAGTGTCCCATTTTTTCTTTTTTCGTGCGCAGATACTCCTTGTCTTCATCGAAGAGCGTCATCTGTATCGGTACCCGCTTTTCGACTTTCAGCCCGTACTGATCCAGACTTGATATCTTGAGGGGGTTGTTGGTCATCAGATTAAGTCTGCTGACACCAAGATTATCAAATATCTGCTTGCATTCGTAGTACTCCCTGGCATCTATCGGGAAGCCGAGGAGAACATTGGCCTGAATGGTATCGTGCCCCTGATCCTGCAGCGCATACGCTTTGATCTTGTTGACCAGGCCGATCCCGCGGCCTTCCTGTCTCATGTATAGAAGCACGCCTCTGCCTTCTTCTGCAATTTTTTCCATGGCAGAATCGAGCTGCTGACCGCAGTCACACTTTTTAGATCCGAACACATCCCCAGTCAGACATTCCGAATGGATGCGACAGAGAACAGGTTCCCCATCTGATACATCTCCTTTGACAAGCGCGACATGATGTTCACCGGTAAATTTATGTTCATACGCATAAATATCGAATTCACCGAACTTTGTCGGCAGCTTGGCTTTTGATTCCCGAAAAATAACCTGTTCATTGGCTTTCCGGTATTCGATCAGTTCACTTATCGTTGCCATCTTCATATCATGTTCTTCTGCAAAAGCAGCCAGGTCATCACGTCTGGCCATGCTCCCGTCATCATTCATGATTTCACAGCACAAGCCGACCGGTTTCAGACCAGCCAGTCTCATAAGGTCTACTGTTGCTTCCGTATGGCCATTTCTTGCCAGCACACCCCCGTCAACCGCTTCAAGTGGAAACATATGTCCCGGACGTTTAAAATCTTCAGGACGGCTGTCTTCATCCACCGTTTTCATAGCTGTCAGCGAACGTTCGCCGGCTGATATTCCTGTAGTGGTATCTACATGATCGATGGATACTGTAAAGGCTGTCGTGTGATCATCCGTATTGTATAGACTCATTTGAGACAGACCCAGCTTCTTCGTATACTCCTTAGTCATAGGAATACAGATCAGTCCTCTGGCATACTTGGCCATAAAGTTGACATTTTCAGCAGTCGCGAATTCTGCTGCACAGACGATGTCTCCCTCGTTTTCCCTGTCTTCATCATCTACGATAATGACGTTTTTCCCTTGTTTCAGATCTTCCAGTAATTCTTCAACTTTATTGAACATGCCCTCACTCCTGTTTCTTTCTATCTATACAAACCCATTAGTCTGCAAAAAGTCTTGACTTAGCTTTAACTTTGTCTCGCTCTTTGGAGCCAGGCCCATTAGCTTTTCTACATATTTTCCGATCATGTCACATTCGAGATTGACCTTGTCGCCGATTGAATGGCTCAGCAATGTGGTTTGCTCAGACGTATGCGGGATGATCGATACTTGAAAGTCATTATCTGATACAGCTGCGACCGTCAGACTGATGCCGTCGATTGCTATGGATCCCTTTTCGATAATGTATTTCAGCAGGTTCTTGGAGGCATTGACTGTGACCCAGACCGCATTATCGTCTTTTCTGAAATGAGTAATGACTCCTGTTCCGTCGATGTGTCCGCTGACCATATGGCCACCTAGTCTGGTCTGAAGCGTCAGCGCTCGCTCAAGATTGATACGGCTACCGGAAGTCAGTGTTCCCAAAGTCGTTCTATCCAAGGTTTCTGACATGACATCAGCTGTGAAAAACGTTTTATCGAAAGTAGTGATCGTCAGGCACACCCCATTAGTCAATATGCTGTCTCCTATGGCTGCATCTTCCAGAACCTTCTCTGCTTTAATGGTCAATTCGCTTGATTTAGCACCTTTTTTAATGCTTTTGATTTCTCCTATTTCTTCAACAATTCCTGTAAACATTTAATTTTCACTCCTATCTATATAAGCTTCAATATGCAAATCATCTTCAATTCTGGTTATTTCAACAGATTTCAGTTTATAAGCATCGGACATCTGTTGGACCCCGTGTCCAATGACTGGAGATATCGCTTCTGCTCCACCAAGGAGTTTAGGTGCAATATAAACAGACAGTTTGTGCACGATTCCAGCTTTCAACGCAGCTGCATTGAGCGTTCCTCCCCCTTCAAGCAGAAGGCTGTCTACGCCGTATTCCCCGATGATCCGCATGGCTTCTTCCAAATCGACATGTCCGTCAGATTCTCCAACAATTTTTACCGTCACGCCTCTACTTTCAAGCGCCTCTTTTTTTGCCGAAGGTGCCTGTTCGGTCGTCAGTATCAATGTCTTTGCTTTATCCTGCTCAGTCAGGACTCTTGCGTCCATAGGGATTTTCAATTGACTGTCCATAATAATACGCACTGGCTGAGGCAGTCCATCAACCCGACAGGTCAATCGGGGGTCATCTTTCAGGACCGTTCCTATTCCAACCATTATTCCGCTGAGATGCCCTCTTAAATGATGCGCATGATTTCTTGATGCATCAGACGAGATCCATTTCGACTCCCCGGTTTCTGTAGCTATTTTTCCATCCAGTGTCATTGCGTATTTCATTACGACAAAGGGACTTCTAGTAGTAATAAAATAGTTGAACACTTCGTTCAACTTTCTGCTTTCTTCTTCAAGAACGCCTGTCACCACTTCAATTCCTGCATTTCTTATACGCTCAATGCCGTTTCCAGAAACGACCGGGTTCGGATCAAGTGCGGCTACAACTACTCTCTTCAGCTTTTTGTCGATAATCAGATCCGAACATGGCGGCGTGCGGCCATAATGAGAACACGGTTCAAGCGTGACATATATCGTTGCCCCTTCTACTGGTTCATTCGCAGAGTTGATCGCATTGACTTCTGCATGCGGTTCTCCAGCTTGATGATGATACCCTTCTCCTATGATTCGCCCGTCTTTCACTATGACAGCCCCTACCATAGGATTAGGAGACGTGTGACCCTTCGCTTGCGCTGCTAAATATAATGCCCTTTTCATATAGGTTTCGTCCGTTGTCACTTTTTCACCTCATTAAAAAAGCCCCGAATCAATTAAGATTCAGGGCTTGAAGAATTTTGACCAGTTATGCACATAACAGAACAAGAGAGTACGCCAGTCAGACTGGCAGCTGGACCTATATAAAGAAAAACCCTGGAATAAACTATTCCAGGGTTTGAAAGGTCATCTCAATCTGCACTTTGAAAAGGCCTAGTTGTCCTCTTGAAAGTCCAATTGTGCATATACGTGTCTTCTTTCATCCAGACTATACTGTCGGCTTCGGAATCTAACCGAATCTGCCTTGCGGCTCGTGGGCTTTACCACCGGTAGGGACTTACACCCTGCCCTGAAGACTATTTACTTGTTAAATAAATCATATATGGAAAATATAACTGTGTCAACTATGAATATTTATTATCTGCATTTTTAACCAGAACAGCTACTCCCATGCCTCCGCCGATGCATAATGACGCCAGACCGTATGTCAGTCCACGCTGCTTCATCAGATGGACAAGTGTGACCAGAATCCGGTTACCACTGGCACCAACTGGATGACCAAGCGCAACAGCTCCTCCATTTAGGTTTGTCCGCTCAAGCATATAGTCTTTGTCTACTCCAAATTCATCCGATATTTCTTTTATAACACCCAGACTCTGACTGGCGAATGCTTCATTCAACTCGAATACATCGATGTCCTCAAAACTTATTTCCGCACGCTTGACTGCCTGCTTGATAGCTGGAGTTGGTCCTAGACCCATAACTGAAGGATCGACGCCTCCCTGACCTATCCCGACGATTTCAACGAGGGGAGTCAGATTATTTTCAGTCAGGTAGTCTTCCCCAACGATCAGAGTTGCGCTGGCCCCGTCATTGATTCCGGAGGCATTTCCGGCTGTAACGGACCCGTCTTTTTTGAAAGCCGGTCTTAGGCTGTTCAGTTTTTCTTCTGTCGTATTACGATTGGGGTATTCGTCCGTGTCGACAATAACCGTTTCTCTACGGACTTTAGTCTCCACTGGAATGATTTCATTATTGAAGGCCCCATTGTCTATCGCTTCGATCGCTCTCTTTTGAGACGTGTAGGCAAAGTGATCCTGATCTTCTCGAGTCAGGTTGTATCGTTCAACGATATTCTCAGCGGTCACTCCCATATGATAGCCTTCAAAAGCATCTGTCAAAGCATCATCTAGCATGTGGTCTCCCACTTTATAACCGCCCATTTTCTGACCACTACGGGTGCTGCCTGGAATTAGGTAGGGTGCCTGACTCATTGATTCTGTGCCCCCTGCAATGATCGCTTGATATTCACCGGCTTTAATTCCCAGATAAGCGTTCATTACCGATTTTAATCCACTTCCGCAGACCATATTCAATGAATACGCTGGAACGTCAACTTGAATTCCTGCCTTGATTGCTGCCTGACGAGTGACACCTTGTCCCTGTCCAGCCGGCAGTACATTTCCCAGAACAACTTCATCGATGTCTTTCTGATTGATTTTGCTCTGTTCCAGCACACCTTTTATTGCGTAACTGCCTAAATCAGCGGCAGACACATCTTTAAGTGCGCCTAAAAATGATCCAATGGGTGTTCGTTTTGCTCCTGCGATGTAAACTTTACTCATTCCATTCTCCCTTTCGTCAGCTGCTTTGATTCTTTCTAGTCATAGTATTGACCACGAGCTGGAACAAGTAAAGTCATATGCAGTAATTTTAGAACAATCTTAAACTCTTTATTTTTTATTCGTCAACTGGTATAACCGCACCATCCCAAGTATCCAGAATGAATTCCTGAGTTTCTTCTGCTCTAAGCACTTCAACCAAACGGGCAATCAGTTCGCTGTCTTCGTCTTCTGAACGTACTGCAATGATATTGGCATACGGCGACGAACTGCTTTCCAAAGCGATTGCTTCTTCAACTGGACTGATGTCTTGATCCACTGCAAAGTTTGAGTTGATGAAGAACACATCTCCTTCATCCTGAGCGTACAATGTCGTCATTAGCGCTGCATCGTATTCATATTCGAACTGAAGGTTTCGTTCATTTTCTACAATATCATCGAACGATGCGTCAATCAGATCGATCGAGTCGTCTACTGTGATCAGCCCGGCATCCTGAAGAATACCCAGAATACGTCCGTGATCGGCAACACTGCTGCTGGCAAGAATCGTTGCCCCTTCAGGCAGATCTTCCAGGCTGTCGTGACGGTTTGAGTATGCACCTAGAGGTTCGATATGAATCCCACCTGCATTGGCGAAGTCATAGTCGTTTTCTTCCACTTGTGTTTCAAAATACGGCACGTGCTGGAAGTAGTTGGCATCGATATCCCCATCAGAAAGAGCCAGATTCGGTATAATGTAGTCATTATACGTTTCGATCTCCAGTTCAATGCCTTCTTCTGCCAGTGTCGGCTGAATGAATTCCAGGATTTCTGCGTGAGGCACATTGGTCGCCCCGACTCTTAGTACCTGAGACTCTTCAATTGTCTCTTCTGTTGTTTCATTTCCATTGCCTTCTGCCGGATCCGGGCTGTCTCCAGCTGTATCGCCATTTCCATTCCCGCATGCTGCCAGTAAGAATGCACTGCTCAATAAACCTAGTCTGATTGCTTTTTTCATAATATATTTCTCCCCTATTCTCTATTTTTTATCTTTTATCAATATAAGAAACCCAACGGTCCCCTATAAATTGGATAACAAAAACAATGAGTAAAATTACTAATGTGGACACTAGTGTGACGGTTGCCCTACCTCGCTGGAAGCCTTCCAGATAAGCCAGATTCCCTAAGCCACCTGCTCCGATCACCCCAGCCATCGCCGTGTAGCCGACGAGACTGATCGCCGTAACTGTTATGCCGGCAATGATGGAAGGCAGGCTTTCCGGAATATACACTTTCATGATGAGTTCAAATTTAGACGCACCCATCGCTTCCGCTGCTTCGATCACGCCTTTATCCACTTCTCTGAGTCCCGTTTCTACCAGCCGTGCATAGAACGGTGCAGCTGATAAAATCAGGGCCGGAAGTCCAGCAGTCGGTCCGGTGATACTGCCGACGATCACTCGTGTAAAGGGAATTAGCAGAACGATCAGGATAATAAACGGAATCGACCGAAAAATGTTGACCATGACTGATACTGACTTGTATAAAGCTACCGACCAGATCGTCTGATTGTCTCTCGTTTCATATAGAATCAGACCAAGTATCAGTCCGAGAACGAAGACGGCAATGACTGACAAGGCGCTCATATAAATCGTCTGTCTTGTTGCTGTCCATAATCTGTCCCATGAGACAGTTTCAAAATTGGTATATTCTGTTAATATACCTGCTATTGTCAATTGATTTAACATTTTTATTCAATCACCTCTACTTGGACCGGATAGGTTTTGAACAGTTCGAGTGCCTGTTCCTGCTTGCTCTGGTCACCCAGAACCTGGATGATCAGTGTACCTACCGGCGTGTTATGTGTCGACTGGATCGTCCCCTGAATGATGTTGATATCGCAGCCGCATTGTCTGCTGACTTGAGTAATCACCGGTGACCCGACATTGTCTCCCTGGAAGAACAGCTGAATGATCTGACCATCAGGATAGGCTTTTTTCAGTTCAGTCAGCGCCTGGCGCGTTTCCTTATTGTCCGTTTCCCTATCCTGACGGATAAATCGTTTAGTAATGTCTTCCTGAGGATTTCTGAATACCTGGAGAACCGATCCCTCTTCAACGATATTTCCTTTGTTCATAACTGCTACCCGGTCACAGATTTTTCTGACTACTTCCATTTCATGAGTGATCAGAACAATCGTGACATTCAGTTCCTCATTTATCTTGGCGAGAAGGTCAAGCACTTCATCTGTGGTCTGAGGATCGAGGGCACTGGTGGCTTCATCACAGAGCAGAACTTTCGGGTCATTCGCCAATGCTCTGGCAATCCCGACCCGCTGCTTCTCTCCACCGGACAGCTGTGCCGGATAGGCTTTTTCCTTGTCACTTAATCCGACCAGGCTAATCAGTTCTCTGGCCCGGTCTATCCGCTCGGCTTTTGGCACACCGGCAATTTCCAATGGGAAGCATATATTCTCCAGTACAGTCCGGCTCCAGAGTAAGTTGAAATGCTGGAAAATCATACCTATGGACTGGCGCTCTTTTCTCAGCTCTCTTTTTCCTAGAGGAGACAGCTCCTTGTCGTCAATGATGACGGAACCTGAAGACGGCCGCTCAAGTCCGTTCAGCATTCTGAGCAAGGTGCTTTTACCGGCTCCGGAATACCCGACTATGCCGTAAATTTCTCCTTTGTTGATTGTTAGGTTAGTTTCTTTCACAGCTTCAAACGGCTGTTTTTTGTTTAAAAATGTCTTGGTCACTTTATTTAAAGTAATCACTTTGGTTCACTCCTGTTCTAATACGGTCTCTAAGCCTGCAAAAGATAGTCTTCAAGTCTGTCCAGACAACCTCTCCAGACTATCCTGAGCAATAAAAAACGCCCTTTTCAAGTCGCTAAACTTAAAAAGGGCGAATAGGTCTATTCGCGGTTCCACCTTCATTCGTCACTTCATTGCTGAAGTAACCTCAATCAGTACTTAAAAGCCTGTCTGCTTCTGCATACTGCGGCACTATAGCGGGTGCACCCGGAAATGGCTCATACATGTACTCACCATTTCAGCTCAAAGACCATTTTCCAGATCGATCCTCATGCTCCCTTTCACCAGGCGAGAGCTCTCTGAGATGAATCTCTAATCTGTACTTATCTTTTCAACGCTAACTGTTCTCATTTAAATTTAATTAATGTTGTGACTGATTAGTAGTCTATCAGATGGACTAAATCCGTGTCAACACTTTTATTTTTTATTTTTTTTTAAATCCAGGTCAACAATCTGCGTACCGTGGAACTGGTCCGTGTGAATCAACTCAGCTGCTTCGGAAAGATTTTTATAAGTTAGGCCCCCACCGGCAAGAATTTCAAGACGTCCTGAAGCTTCTTCGACAAGCTGATTGATCCATTTATAATGATTCAGAGCTGACCCTGCTTTTGCCCCTCGTGTCAGTAGTCTGTTTATTCCATGACCGCTCAGTTCTGAAACTGCAGCCAACTGAGCTGTTTCGGCAAGCTCGTCAAATGCCATATGAAAAACCGTTTCTCTGTTTCCAGCACATTCGACCAGTTTGTCGATAAATGGCCAGTCGATTTGTCCATCTGGCGTGAGTGCACCGAAGACTATCCCGTCTGTTCCAAGTTCGACTGAACGAGCAGCAGATTCGACCATCATCGCTTTTTCTTCGTCCGTGTAGACAAAGCTGCCTCCACGTGGCCTTATCATCGTTACGACCTTGACCTGATGCTGATGAGCGAATGCCAGAACCTCTTTCTGGACCTGTTCAGAAGGGGTTGTTCCTCCTACATCCAGCCTGTCACACAATTCTATCCGGTCAGCACCGGCATGAATAGCTTCAGGTACGTTGTAGAAGTTTTCAGCACAAAATTCTCTTAACATGTTATCTCTCCTCGTTTTACCCTTCATTAATGAGAGGCTGCGCATGTTTAGTGCCGTAAAGATACCCCAGTACACATACAAGAGCTGAGAATCCTATGAAGATCGGCATGTAAAACGGATTTGAGAACCAGCCGCCCAGCAGGATGACCAGCGATCCGATCGTGCCCAGTACTGGCGCGACGTAACCTAAAAATACACTAGTGATGCGTTTTTCCTTCTTAAGCTGAATGACTTTGATATACAAGACAATATATAGGACATAACTGAATACGATGGCGATTTCACTGATGTCTCCACCGGCAAGGATGTCCCATCTTTGAGTAATGTAATGCATGACCAGCCAGAAGACAGATAATCCGTATGCTGTCAGTGCGGCGAATGGTGACAGACCTTTCTCTTCATCCAGATTCTTAATTCGACCACTCATCGGCATCATATTTTTCATAGCCAGAGTATGAGGCAGTCGGATATAACCCAAGCTGATCCCATTGACCACTCCAAGGATGGATATGAGCACAAAGCTCGTCAGTATCCGTTCCCCGTATATGCCTAATATCGACTGCCCAGCCTGACCGATCGCCTGATCGCCTGCCGAGAGAATGAACTCCACGCCGACGATTGCTATCAGTCCAAGGAAGAAGGCCAGGTATACCCCAAGAACAACAAGCGGGCCGATCGTCAGTGCCAGTGGCATCGTCCGTCGATGATTTCTCACTTCCTGAGTGATGGTCGTAGATACGATCCATCCGTCGAAAGAAAAGGCTACCGGGGCTAACGCTCCAAGCCAGGCCCATCCGACATTGCTTCTTTCAACCAGAGCTATTCCTTCAGGCAGAGCCGGTGCGTTCTGATTCCAGAAAATCCCTAGCAGTCCGATTCCAATCAGAGGAATCATTTTGACTACTGTGGATATATTCTGAAAACGCCCTCCGCTCTTGTATGAAAAGTAGTTCATAGCAAAGAAGAATGTCATGTACATTAGTCCTAGAATAGTCTGCAGTTCCAGACTGGACTCCAGACCAAACAGAGAAATGGTATAAATCCCTGAGACCCAGCTGACAACGGCTGTAATCGTCGGGAAATAGACATAGAGCTGGAACCATCCAAAGGCGTTCGCTGCTTTTGACGAAACGAATTCCTCATAGTAGGAGACGACTCCTCCTCTCATGGAAGACCGACCTGCCAGTTGTGATAAGGTGATACTTCCGAATATGACACAAAGTGCCCCAATAACGAAAACCAGAATACCCAGCCAGACACTGCCTCCAGTTGCAATTAGAATTTCATCTGCTTTAAAAAATATACCTGAACCAATACTGATTCCGATGATCATGGAAATGGCAGTTCCCAGACCGTAGTGTTCTCTTTCTTTCATCATGACTCCCTCCTCCATTGCTGAAAGGCAATGGTTAAAAATGCATTATTCAACTATAGCAAAAAGAGGGATTGAAATAAAGAGATAGAACATGTGTTATTTATGATAACGGTCTCAGTTTATAGTCTTCTCATTCTTATTAGACATAGGGATTTAATATCTGATTACTTTTTTCATAAAGTGATAGTCAGATTCCGGCTTCGAGTACTGTTCTATAAATCCATATTTTTCGTAAAGATGTTTTGCCCGGTCATTTCCTTTCAGAACATAGAGAGTCAGATTGTCGATTTCCGGATCACTTAGTGCCGCACCTGTCAAATAGTCCATAATGTCGTGGCCGATCGACTGATTTCTATGGGACTCTTTCACTGCAATGAAGTCAATATACCATTCATTTGGTGCAGGATTCCGACTTGTACTCAAACCCGCCTTAACAAAGGAGACAAACGCTTTCGGTCCAATCGCCTTTATGATCGCAGCGGTTTTAGCTAAAAGTCTCAAACCTGGCTTAAAATGACCAGAAGTGGAACAGCCGAAAGCTCCGACAACTTCCCCTTCTGCTTGTACGGTAAAGATAGTCATTGAAAAACTGTCTGCTTCCTGAATCCAGACCAGCTTGAGTAATTTCTGTAGCTGCTTCTTAGTCAGCTGGGTCTTGTCCTGAAACTTATCGTAGAACGCATTAGCTACCATCTGACTGACTGCCTCTGCCTGGTGCTTATTCATTTTTCCGATCTGCATGAGTCTATCTTCCTTTCAAAGGTCATTTTATCTAGAAAGGATCTAGCACTACTCCTTGACGGCCAGATATTTTTCCTTGTCCCCAGTGTAACAGGTCAGGTGAGTCGTTTCATTTTCTAAGTCTCAAGCCTACTATCCTTTTCGGCCCATTCCCATCCGTATGCTATAATGTAACCATAACACGCTACAGAAAGGGCGATTAAATGTCAGCCGATACACTGATTTACCGGGCTATTGAAAAAAAAGATTACGCAGCTGCGGCCCAACTTATTAAAGATACCTGGCAGTACGAGAAAGTTGCTTCATCCAACAATGCTCTGCATATGGCCTATGTTTTTCTGTATTCAAGTCTTGCTCATCATAATTTTTCACAAGTTGCCCTCCGAGAAGGGAAGCTCGTTGGACTGATTCTGGGGCGGACAAATGAGGTTCCACTTAAAGAAAAACGTTATTACTTGAATATGGGCTATCATCTAATCAGGCTGCTTCTGACTTCTGAGGGAAAACAGGCCGTTCAGTCTTTTCGAAGAAATTTGCAGGTTAATCAGGCCCTGCTTAAACAGACTTACGAAACATACGATGGAGAACTGACATTTTTTGCGGTTGATGCGTCAACCAGACAGTCAGGCATTGGTTCTCATTTGTTCCATTCCTATCTCACTTTTATGCAGAATGAAGGGGCCAGAACATTTCGTCTGTTTACTGATACCAGCTGCACTTATGCGTTTTATGAATCTAAAGGGATGACGCGCATCGGGGCTGTCACCAGACGCATGCCGTTTTTAGATAAGGAAATGAGCTTTTTCCTATATCGAGGAGACCTGCAGGAATTAATAAACGGATAAGGCCTTATAGGCAGTCATCTTTATTTTCAGCTGATCATCATATGCACTTTGATCGGTATAGAACGGTTATGTCAGAGTTGGCCAGTGAAGAGCTTTCACCGGCCTTTTTTTCAATTAACAGACACAGAGGATTTATGCATTTAAAGGATCCTGCTGTTATTGATTCAATTTATTACAGCCGGAACGAGGATAAACCGTCACAAAGATAATTCTACTTGCAGTTGGGGGCACAGGTACCTTTGCCTACTTCCACAAGGACAACTCTAGATGCATTTCCATCGGTTATTATTGTCAGACTTACCGCTATAGAGGCTCTAGCTATAGCTCTGAAAGAATCTATAAGACTAAACTACTGCTAGACCCCTTCTAACTGCATCTTTAAAAAATTCCTATCCATAAAATTCAGTTAAACACGCCTTACTTTGAGTTCAGTACTCACTCTAGTATTTATACTGCAGTTATAGGCAGTCATAGCTGTACTTCGCTGTTTCTAATTGTAACTGAACTGCCGTTAAGACCACTTTATTCGACTTTTACATTCCTTACGTGACCTGACTCTCAGATAATCGTCACATTTCCACACTATTTAAAGCTTTTTATAATCAGAAGATTTGAGAAGCTCAAATCTGACCTAATTTGATTATGTCTTTCCTGAAGACAGCAGAAACGACCGAGCTGACAGGTACAGAGAAAAACCTCATCCACAGAAGAGTAGGCATGTACTCCATGGATGAGGTTAATCTTTCTTAAGTTTTAATTACTCTGTTCAGCTGTTTGGACTTTTCCTTTTCTTTTCGGATTGAATTTAATCAGCCCAAAGATCAGGAAGAACACGGTAATGACGGTCGAAATAATCAGGAAGACCACTGGACCGAACTGGTAAATGAACGGCAGTGATGCAGCCGTCACCAGTCCCCCTCCAACGAAAGGTTCAAACAGGATCTGTTTGTAGCCGAATCCCATCAGCGCGGGAGTCTGATATTCCGGATCAGCAATTTTCATCAGTAGAAGTCCGGTCGCTGTCATACCCGTTGCCTGTCCAAAATCACCAAGTCCTCTTTCAAACCAGTACTCGGGAATCATCCGTGGACCGAGGTACAGGAATGCAAAGACGTTCCAGGCTGTAGCGACGATTGCCAGCAGGAGGAACGGCAGGATATTTTCTCCAATGACCTGCAGAGATAATGTAGCCAGCGCAGATACAAGAAGCACATCCAAAGCAAATCCGGATATTTTGCTGATCAGGTTCTGATCGATATACATATGAATATCTAGCTTATCGAAGAACATCTGAACGATGACTCCACCGATCATAGCGAGCGGGAACAGGGGCACATAAGGGAATAAGACTACATCTGTCCACGCTCCCCATGTACTGGCTTCCAGCAGGATAAGACCTTGCTGCAGGACATAACCGATCACTATTGCAAATGCAATAAGTGACAAGTGAAAGGCAAGTGGTTCGATCGCTTTGGCTTCTTTCACTTGAGATTCCATCTCGAATCCGTGAGACTCACCTAAACGTTCTTTTTCTTCTTCAGTATAGTACTCTTTCCCTCCGACATGTTTAGCGAAGCCTTTTCTGTATCCAATATTGATGATGATGATGCCTGCAACGACCCCAACTAAAATACCGACTGTAGCTAAACCGAGAGCGAGGTCTGTACCTTCGGCAAAGCCAAGGTTTTCAAATGTGCTGGCCAATCCGGCAGCTGTCCCATGACCACCTACAAAACTGATCTCGATAAGTGCTCCAGCCAATGGATTCATGCCAAATAGTGGCGTCAACACAAGCAATGTAAGCAGCAGACCTATAACATACTGTCCCCATGATACAGCCTGCCCCATTACGATCTGAGGGCCTGCGACATCCCATATTTTCCTGACGCCAGGGACTTTCTTGCCTAAGAACAAGGCGGCAAAAACGATATTGATGAACACCCCTGGAAGAGGACGCCACACATCGAGAATAAAATCAGGAATCAGTCCATTATAAAATATGGATCCCTGCTCCAGAAATTGAGACGTCAATCGTCCCAGAACATCAGGACCTAAAAACAAGGCAATAAATCCTGCGATAATCGAACTGGGTAAAAACAGATTGCGCAGCCATTTCGTATGCAGGCGCACAACTTTCCCGATAATCAGAAACACCCCGATCATCAGAAAACTAAATCCCACCATATTTGGTGTCATAACTCATTCCTCCTAGTACGTGATTATAATTACACATATTTTACTATTATAATCTAAATTTCATTTTCTAACAACTATTGTGAGATTACATACGAAATATTCAGGAGGTGAATGATTAGATCCTTAAATATTATATTATGTTCTTATCCTTCTACTGAATTATCTGGTAATCTATTTACACTAACAAGTCAATCATAGGGCAGCTGCTTGTTGATTGTGAAATCTGATCAAATTAATCTTCTTTATCGTTTTCCATTTCTTCTTCCCTAAATGCGGCTCTGGTTTCTCTCGTTTTCTTGGTTCTCTGAATTTTCACCTCGGCAAGATATTCGACTACTTCCTTAGGTTTCCTAATATCAAAGGCTTCAACCGGTTCAGGTCCTCTCATTGTTTCTCTCTTGATGTGCAGAACCCCATTCTCATCAACTTTTTCTTTCCATCGGACGAGCCGCAGCATCCCTTCTGTCAGTTCCAGAGCAGTTATGCTGGCCGGATAGATACCACAGCCCGTATTGAAATAGGGGATCTGTTTGTTGTTCGGAAATTTGAAGCGATGCGTGTGCCCACATATCAGTGCACGCCGATGCTTTTCGATCCATTTACTGTAGTTACGTTCGATCTTATGACGTTTGGTCACGTTCTTGACCGGACTCGCCGGATTCTTGATTCCTACCCGGTGGAAAAAACGCCAGAAATATTTGATGGACAACATAGTAAAGAACCAGAACTGATCATTTGGTGCATCCCCCTGGTGACCATGCAGGACAAACAACTCCTGACTTGTATTACGATGTTTGAGGATAACAGCTTCCTGGGGTTCGATCCCCTTTAAAAAATCATAGAACACTTCACTATATTCGTCATAGTTGATAAACAGATTCTTTTTAACATACTTGGGATTATCCAAATAGATATCATGGTTGCCGAATATACGTATATAACGGTTTTTATCGTAAAATTTCTTAATAGCCTGATATGTATCCGTATGAGCATTTTTGATATGCTCCATTTCTGAATACTCAAGCAGTTCTTCGCCATCTCCAACTTCAAAAAATGTATAGCCATTTTCATAGTATTCATTCAATGCATGCACGAATAAATTTCTACTTTTTAAAAATTCGTCAGATGTACTTCCGTCCCCACGGTGCGCATCGCTCATGAAGACGATACGCGAATGGTCGTCAAAGTACATTTTCTTTGCGTTCTCATATGCTTCTGTCAGTCTTTTCTGAGTAAACACTTATCGGCACCTCCAACTTACTTTCTCTCTACCTTTAAGTATACGCTACTCCGGCTCGATAATGAAAATAGAATACTTATCTAATAATCCCATGAGTAATACTGACACGTGGCTGCCAATGTGCTAAAGTTAATATTGTAGGAATTAATAAAGGAGGGACTGTATGAAATTTGGTGTAAGAAAACCGAGTCTGAAAAAATCCATTAAAGCTCGGACGACTGGAAAGATTAAACGTAAAGTAAAATCTTCAGTAAATCCTTTGTACGGGAAAAAAGGAATGGGTTATGTAAATAATCCTAAACGAGCTGTTTATAATAAGGTTTATAACAAAACTACTGTCGGAATTAATCCGTTATCTAAACTGTCAACACCGTCACACACCTCTACGAAAACCTCTTCTATTAAAAGCGATCAAGCTATAGGATATATGAAAAAAGAGAAAAAGCAGGAAACAGTTCCTGTCAGAAACCCAGTGGAAAAGTGGATTCGGCGGGTCATCAGGAGAGACGATTCAGATACTAAGATAATCACTCGCACCGTAATTACTGAACAATATACTGTGAAAGAAATGCTGGCTATTCAAGATGAAGCCCGATCATGCCTTCATAACTATAACCAGTCCATGCGCCATCTGACAGACACTAATAATGCCGATGTCTTTTTCCCGAGACTTCAGGAGGCTGAAGAGTCTTTATCAACCCTGGTCAGTTTGACTCAGAATCATTCTTTCCTGGTAGCTGAAGGAGATGATGTCATCGATGCTCAGAATCGTCTACTTGAAGAGAAAGAAAATATCATCAAGCAGTTTGTCCATACTCATTTTTCCGAGTCGATTAAAGGAGCTGATAAGCTGAAAACGGACCGAGGACGTCGCAATCGTTTAAAATCGAATTACAATGAACTCAGCACCTACTTCTCTGATCTTCCTCAATCGACTGTTGAAATGATCAATACTATCTGGAACAGCGTTATTCCTCAAGAGGATTTATTGAACTACTCCACCTTAAATCCTAAGGGATTTTGAAGATGGAGATTCCTAAGAACTCCCACCTATTGGTCGGATATTGATTAGGCTAACTCTGTAGTCCCTACAGTTCTGGAAGTTAAAATACGCAATGCTTCCTGGTTTAAATTTATGCTTGCGTTAGTATCCCGGTCGTGATGAGCATGACATTCTGGACATTCCCATTTGCGAACAGCGAGATTCTTAACGGCTTTGTTTTGGTAGCCGCATCCCGAGCAGAGTTGGCTTGAAGGAAAGTTCCGTGCGACAGCGATTATTTCTTTCCCATACCACTTGGCTTTGTATTCTAACATAGTACGAAATTCCGCCCAACTTACTTCTGAGATGGATTTAGCTAATTTTCGATTGAGCATCATATTCTTTACCAACAAATCTTCGATACCGATTATGTCGTGGTTTTTGACAATCTCGGTGGAGATTTTATGAAGGTAGTCGGTGCGTTTGTTTTTGATAGTTTCGTGAATGTTGGCAACTTTGATGCGCTGCTTCTGATAGTTCTTCGATTCGGATAATTTTCGACCATCTTTGAGCGCTTGTATTTTCCTTCTGGATAGTTTGCGTTGTTCCTTTGCTAGTTTAGTTTCCAAAGAACGAAAGAATTTTGGATTCTTGTAAACTGTTCCATCCGAAAGAATCGCAAAGTCTTTTAATCC
>NZ_BAAADA010000016.1:0-10450 GCF_039522005.1 Alkalibacterium indicireducens | reverse complement strand
AAGCACTCAAGAATCCCACCCGTCAAACCGAAAGGTTCGGGCTTGCGGCTTTAGCCGTGGGAGTCTCAAAAAAGGCCCTTCCCGTTTGTAGGAAGAGCCTGAATAACACTATTAGATGACTAGACTTTTTCTGATGTTTCTCAAATATTTCGTACTCATGGCCCAGTGCAGATAATCGTTTACGTGGTCCGTAATCATGTTCTCTATATCCGGCTTGGTTTCCCATTCGACAAAGGTATACTTCGGCACAAAGATATCGGTCGCAGGCAAGGCCAGATCATATTTAAGAAGACAGATATTCAGCTGCTCCATTGTATGCCTCTTTTCATCCTTGTCACCAAAACAGATCGTCATAACGGATTTATGCTGCAGCTCCCTATGGATATGGCTGAAAAATGACTGGTAACTCTCCGGCACTTCTTCTGAGAAGGTTGGCAGAACAAAAATGAAGCCATCTTTCTCATTAAACTTTTTCAGTCCTTTTTCAGTCAAATTCCATTCGCCGTCAAGAGACTGATTGTACTTTTCCAGATCGATCAATTCAAATGAGGTGCTATAAGGCCGCTTCCCGATTTTTTTCAGGTACGGAAGAACGGTCTTTGCTACTGTCCGACACTCTTTCCATTTTTCTAAACCTAATACTACGATACCAATTCTCAGCATGTTACTGTCCCCTTTCAATCTAATGACGATTACTGATCATTGACTATATTAAGTATAAAGGCTACAGTAACTGTAGAGTCAAGGGGAAGGACTGATTATCTTATGAAGAAAAAGAACAGCCTCAGAATTGCCGAACTGGCTGAACTGGTGGACATCAATAAACGCACACTTCATTACTATGACGAAATCGGGCTCTTCTCTCCTGAATTCAAAGGAGAGAACGACTACCGTTATTATACGCTGAAACAAGTATTTGACTTGAGTCTGATTCTATCATTAAAGGAACTAAATATGCCTCTGGCTGAAATCAAAAAGGTCCTCTCCGGAGACTTTCATGATTTCAAGCTCTCTCTTCAGAGCAGGCTCAGTGATGTCGACCGCAAACTGGAGGAACTGGAACGCATTAGGCATACGATTGACAGAAAGCTTCACTACATCAGTATTGCTGAACGGCCGCATATGGAAGTTGAACTGATAAACTGCACGACGGACCACCTTGTTCTCAGCCATCCAATGGAAAATCGCTCTCCGACAGACTGGATCATGGATGCCATCGCCTTAGTTCATGACAAGGATCTGCACTTTCTTGCCAACAATGAATATGGCACCCTTATCAATGTGGATAAAAAGCTCGAGAATCCTTTTACTGAACAGTACGATTACTTCTATATCAAAGCCGCTTCGGCTGAATCAGCTACTCATACCAAACCAGCTGGCAGTTATCTTCGTATCGTCTTTCAAGGGCCTGAAGAAGAGCTGCATCAGCCTTACCAAAAACTGATCGATTTCAGCAGACAGCATACTCTGCCACTCGATGGCTACTTCTATGAACGTGCCCTGCATGATACCGTCCATGACAACCAGACGAATCTGATCACTGAAATACAAGTCAGGGTGAAAAGCGTTTAGGTCAGAAATCTGCTTTCTTCCTTCTGCTTATGCTACGACCTATATTCTTCAATATATAGTCAGCCAGACATCCTACTTTCGGAAAGTTGTCTGGCTTTTCTGCGTTCTGCTACATTACTTCACTAATATAATGCTACAATACAGATAACTTAATCCATACCACTTAACATGCAATCTAAAACCCGCTCACTTATTTCGATTGGCCTAATTGAAAAGAGGTCTGTAAGGAGAATTAACTATGAAAATGAAAAAACGAATCCTTCTGCTGTTAATTACAGTGGCTCTGCTAGCATCCATTGCTTATGTCAGTCTATCCATAATTGGAGATGAAGATGAAGGCGTACATGAAGAGGATGAGTCTGAGCTAGTAGAAGAACCTGTCCCTCAAGAAGAAATCAATAATATAGTCATCCTCGGAGACTCCATAGGCTCCGGTGTTGGTGACGAAGAAAGCTCCGGCATCGGTGACCGGTACCTCGAGTTAATGGACCGGGACGGTGATGAGACTTTGACCAATCTGGCCATATCCGGTTACACCAGCAGCCAGCTTTTCGACCTGATTGAAACGGGAGAAAACGATGCGACTATTGCTGAAGCGGATCTGGTTGTCATCTCTATTGGAGGAAATGACTTGAATCGTCTGGCTTTTCAAAGAGATTTGGATCTGCCCGTGGCCTTCCTAGACACACTTAATGCCTATCTGGACAATCTGGAAATCATTATTGGTGACATCCGAACGCTCAATCCGGAATCTCAAATTGCCCTTATCGGCTTGTATAATCCATACAGTCTGATCATTCCAGAATTGAGCGATTACCTTATTGAATGGAACGACGAAACCCGTTCGCTAGTAGAGTCACACCCTGATGCCACTTATGTCCCGACCTTTGATCTGTTCCAGGATCAGATGGAAAATTTTCTCTATGAGGATTACTTTCACCCAAATGAAGAAGGCTATCAGGCCATAGCTGAACAGCTCTATACTTTGATAAATTAGATGTTCAATTAATCGTTAGTAAAATTGATGTCCTGTGTAGCGAATAAAATGGAATAATCGAAAAGCTTAAAGGAATGACAACCTTGTCCACCCTTTGAGCTTTCTTTTTTTGAATAGGGGCTTAATAACCCAATCGTTCCATCATGAACTAATATCGTTCAAGCTCTTTCATTTGGCATCTCCCACCTTTTTTTGCATAATAGGAATTAGGAGGCGAGTCAATTGACAAAACAAACCTTATATTACAACGGAAAATGGCAGGATGCGCAGTCTGATGATTACGCAGACGTCATTAATCCGACAACTGAAGAAGTTATCGGTAAAGTAGTCAACGCCAATGAAGAAGATGTGAACCGTGCAGTATCAGCGGCCAAAGCAGCTTTTGATGACTGGAACACAACAGCCCCTTCCAAGCGTGCCGAGTATGTACAGAAGATTCTTGACGGCATCAAGGAACGTGAAGAGGAACTGATCGAAACGATGATCGAGGAACTCGGGACCTCACGACAGTTTGCCAAGAATACGCAAGTCGGCCTCGCCGAAAAAGAGATGGGCGCAACGCTTGAAGAAATAGATAACTTCTCATTCGAAGAAGAAGTCGACAATGCGACGGTGATCAAAGAGGGATATGGTGTCGTAGCCTGCATCACGCCTTGGAACTACCCGCTTAATCAGATTCAGAGAAAAATTACCCCTGCTCTTCTGGCAGGAAATACGGTTGTGGTGAAGCCACCTAACCTGACTCCCCTAACTGCTCTTCTATTAGCAGATATCGTAGATAAAGCCGGTCTTCCCGATGGTGTCTTCAACTTGATTACAGGTGACGGCAGCTCTACGGGTGACTACCTGACCAGTCATGAAGATGTATCCGTCATTTCATTTACAGGATCGACTAAGGTCGGTAAGAGCCTGTATGAAAAAGCGAAGACGACAGTGAAGCAGATTGTTCTGGAACTGGGCGGAAAATCACCTATGGTCTACCTTAAAGGTGGCGATCTGGAAATGGCTGTCAAAAATTCAGCCAATACCCTGCTTCATAACCAGGGACAGACCTGTTCAGCACTCTCACGTCTCTTAGTACCGAAAGACGAACTGGAACGAACTAAAGAAGTTATCAAGGACTATTATAAAGATATCAAAGTCGGTGATCCAAACGATGAAGACACTATGGTCGGTCCCATCGTTTCTGAAGATCAGATGGAAACTGTCCTGAATTATATTGAAAAAGGGAAAGAAGAAGGCGCAGAAGTTCTGGTCGGTGGTAATAAGCTGGACCGCAAAGGCTACTACGTTGAACCGACAGTCTTCGTCAACGTCACGAATGACATGACGATTGCTCAGGAAGAAATCTTCGGCCCAGTACTAGTCGTCATCACCTACGACTCAGTAGAGGAAGCGATCGAACTGGCCAATGACTCCATTTACGGCCTGTCCGGCGGAGTAGTTGGACCAAAAGACGAAGCCATAAAAGTCGCACGCAAATTGAAAACAGGTAACATCACCATCAACGACGGTGCCCGCACACCAAAAGCCCCATTCGGTGGATACAAACAGTCCGGACTCGGAAGAGAAAACGGATTGTACGGTGTTGAAGATTACCTTGAATTGAAGGCTATATTTAAATAAGTTAAGCTGTTCACCTCATATCCGCAGATATGAGGTGTTCCTTTTTATATTTAAGAACTCGGGAATGTCCCATATATCCAAGATATGGGACATTCGACCTTCCAGATTGCTACTCAATAGCTTATAACCCCGAGATATGAGGCATTGACCTACTCGAAAAGCTTCCCAACAGCTCATAAACCCATTATATGGTCTATTCGCGTGTCGACATCTTAGACATTTACTCAATTCTACTGCATCTTCATATAAAAACGGACCGTTCTTCGTAAAAAACAGAACGGTCCATTTCATTATTCATAAAATAACTATCTCTTCGAAGCCTGAATCAGTTCCCTGATCGTATCGGTTACTCCGTCGTGGAAGTCGGAGACGATTTTACTGCCGACGACGACTCCATCACCGTACTGGCTCAGGTCACGGACATGGTCGGGAGTCGTCACACCGAATCCGGCAAGGACTGGTTTGGATGTAAAGGTCTTGAGTTTTTCAATATACGGCCCGACCTCTTCACTGAATGTGGCCTGGGCACCCGTCGTTCCTTTGACTGTGACGGCATAGAGAAAGCCTTCCGTCCGTGCGCCGATCTTTTTTAACCGGTCGTCAGGGCTCGTCAGTGCGGCCAGTCGGATCAAGGCAATGCCTTTTTCTTTTACATGAGGAAAAATATGATCCTCTTCTTCCATCGGTAAGTCAGGAATGATGAGGCCGTCAACACCTGATTCCATACAGGCTTCCGCGAAGGCTTCAGTTCCGAAATTAATGATTGGATTGACGTAGGTCATAAGGATGATCGGGATCTCTCTCTTATTTCGAGTCGTTTTCAGCTGGTCGAGCACATCCTTTAACGAAACCTTATGTTCCAAGGCTCTGAGTCCGGCAGCCTGGATGGTCGGCCCATCCGCTACAGGATCGGAAAAAGGAATACCCAGTTCGATCGCACTTGCTCCCGCTTCTTCCAGAAAGGCAATACGGTCAGTCAGGACATCCAGTCCTCCGTCGCCTGCCATGATGTAAGGGACAAAGAGCTTGTCTCCTTTATCAAGTGTGGCCTGAAGTGTCTGTTCCAGTTTCTCTTTACCCATGGCTGTCTCCTCCTAGTCGTTCTTTTACAGTCGTCACATCTTTATCTCCTCTTCCGGACAGGCAGATAACCAGTGTCTCGTCTTCAGTCATTCCTTCAGCTATTTCTCTTGCGTAGTAAATGGCGTGCGCCGTCTCCAGAGCCGGAATGATTCCTTCCTTGCGAGATAGCAGCTTGAGCCCTTCTAAAGCCTCATCGTCCGTTATCCCTTTATAGGTTACGCGTTCTGTATCCTTCAGGAAGCTGTGCTCCGGTCCGATGCCAGGGTAATCCAGTCCGGCGGAAATGGAATAGGGTTCAGTGATCTGTCCGGCTTCATCCTGAAGCAGATAGGACATCATGCCATGCAGGACTCCGATTTTCCCGGCGCTCAACGTCGCGGCATGCTTGCCGGTTTCGATGCCTTTGCCTGCAGCTTCAGCGCCGAACAGTTTCACCTCTGAGTCGTTGACGAATGGGGCAAACATTCCCATTGCGTTGCTTCCTCCACCGACGCAGGCGACGATCGCATCAGGAAGTCGACCGGTGACCGCTTTGATCTGGTCCTTTGTTTCTTTACCGATCACACTCTGGAAATCGCGGACCATGGCTGGAAAGGGCTGCGGGCCGACAACTGATCCAATGATGTAGTGGGTGTCGTCTACATGAGCTACCCAGTATCTCAGAGCCTCATTGACCGCATCTTTCAATGTGCCTTCGCCTTGGTCGACACTGACTACTTCAGCACCGAGCAGTTCCATTCTGAAGACATTCAGTTCCTGACGGCGAATATCTTCCTTGCCCATGAAGACGATGCAGTCCAGACCTAAAAGCGCACACACTGTAGCAGTCGCTACGCCATGCTGACCGGCTCCTGTTTCTGCCACGACTTTCTTTTTACCCATCCGTTTTGTCAGAAGCGCCTGTCCCAGGGCATTATTGATTTTGTGAGCCCCGGTATGATTCAAATCTTCTCTTTTCAGATAGATTTGTGGCCCACCTAGTTCTTTTGTCAGCTGAGCTGCATAGGTCAATGGTGTCTGCCTTCCTACATAGTTGGTCAGATAGTCTTCCATCTCGTCAATAAAGGCCGGATCGTTTTTAGCTTCTTCATAGACTTGTTCCAGTTCAAGGACAGCCGGCATCAATGATTCCGGGACGAACTGACCGCCGAATTGTCCGAAATGTCCTTTTTTATGGGCTGTTTCTGTCATATTTTGTGCCATGGTCATCTCTCTTCCTCTCTATTACTGCTGTGTCTTGCTTTTCTGATAAATCGTCTTATTTTCTTAGTATCTTTTGTGCCGTCTGTTTCCACGCCGCTTGATACATCTACCCCCTGGGGCGACACGGCTTCGATCGCCGGACCGACATTTTCAGGCGTCAGTCCACCCGCCAGGATATACGGTAAACTTAAACTGGTGTCTTTGAGTCGGTTCCAGTCAAACGCTTCTCCGCTCCCAGGTTCTGGGCTGTCTATCAATAAAAAGTCTGAACAGTCCTGAAAATCGGAAGCCTCACCGAGTGAAGATATGGACAGGGCTTTAATGATTTTGCCATTGATTTGCCTACAGTAGTCCGAGCTTTCATCTCCGTGAAGCTGGGCATAGTCCAGACCGAGCGTCCGGCAGATCTGATTGACCGCTTCGACAGACTGATTTCTGAATACCCCTGCAGTTTTAATCGACCTGCCTTCTACAACTTTCAACACGCGTGATGCTTGTTCCAGTGTGACCTTCCGCCTGCTTTCTGCAAAGACCAGTCCGATCATATCAGCGCCCGATTCCACTGCAGCATGTGCCGCTTCTTCAGTTCGGATGCCACAAATTTTGACCAGCATCACGCTCACCTCTTTTAATAGAGAAGGGTCTGATTATGTCGGCTACATTATCAGACTTCATCAGCGTTTCCCCTACCAATACCGCTCGCGCCCCGGCTATCTCCACTCGTCTGACGTCTTCTCTCGTGAGCATGCCGCTCTCGCTGACTAGAACTACTTTTTCCGTATCGATTAATTGCGCCAGTCGCTCAGTTGTTTCAAGGTTTACGTCAAATGTCTTCAAGTTTCTGTTGTTTACGCCAATCAGTTTGGGACTCAGTGGACGTGCTCGTTTCAGCTCGTCTTCATTATGCACTTCAACCAGTACTTCCATACCTAAGCTTTCGGCATAATAATGCAGCTCTTTGAGCTTGTCATCTGTGAGTGCTGCAACGATCAGCAGGATAAGATCAGCCCCGTAGGCATACGCCTGGTCGATCTGAATGGGGTCGATAATGAAATCCTTGTTTAGAACCGGCAGAGAAACCGTCTCACTGATCTCCAGTAGATCCTGCATGCTTCCTTTGAAGAATGTCTGGTCTGTCAGAACCGACAGCATTGCGGCTCCCGCATCTCTGTAGGCGATCGCCTGAGTTCTGGGATCGAGCTGGTGATTGATTTCTCCCTTTGACGGGGAAGAGCGTTTGAACTCGGCAATAACTTGAACCTTTTCAGCCGTTCTGCAGGTCTTGTAAAATGAATGCAGCACCCGATTTCTTTCCGGAAAATGGGTTGGGTCCAGCTTTTTCAGCCGGTTGACTTCATTTTTCTTTTCTTCGAGTATCGTGTCCAGAATAGTCACTATCTGTCTCCTTTCCCGTAAGTGATCAGGTAGTCCAGAGCAGCCAAGGCACGTCCTGAATCGATGCTTTCTTCTGCCAGAATCAGTCCGTCCTGCGGGGTGGCTGCTTTTCCGCTGGCCATCAACCCCAATGCGGCATTAAGAAGTACAACGTCTCTTCGAGGCCCTTTTTCCCCTTCAAGAATGTTTCTCAAGACCCGGGCATTTTCTTCAGCGTCTCCGCCTCTCAGGTCTTCGTTTCGAGCACGCTTGAGGCCCAATTCTTCCGGTGACAGGTCGAACGGTTCTAGTCCGTCTTCAGTCACAAGGACGCAGCTGTTCGGTCCGCTTAAAGAGGCTTCATCCATGCCTCCGTGGCCATGGACGACGACGGCACGTTTTCTGCCGAGCTGCCTCAGGACCTGACCCACGTCGTGCAGGGCATCTTCCCTGTAGACTCCAATCAGTTGTGCAGATAAGTCGACCGGATTCGTCAAAGGACCGATCAGATTGAAAATCGTCGGGACGCCTAGGCGTTTTCGAGCAGGCATGACGGCTTTCATTGCGGGATGCACCTGCTGAGCAAACAGAAAGGCTATACGGTTTTTCTCAAGCAGCTCCGTCATTTCTTCAGGAGAAGCGGATAAATGGACGCCAAGCACTTCAAGCACGTCTGCACTACCCGTTCTGCTGGAAATGCTGCGGTTACCGTGTTTGGCGACTGTCACACCAGCACCGGCCAGAACGAAGGCACTCGTAGTACTGATATTGAAACTCTGTGACCCGTCTCCTCCAGTTCCGCAGTTGTCCATGACATCCGGGAGCTGGCGCGGCAGCTGAACGGCTACTTTCTGCATGACTTTCGCAAGTCCTGTCAGTTCATCTACCGTTTCTCCTTTAGTCCGCAGCGCCATGAGAAAGCCCGCTTTCTGCAGCTCGTCTACATTCTCATCAAAGAGCTGTGCACTGGCGGCTTCCATTTCCTCCAGAGACAAGTCCGATTGACTCGCCACTTTTTCAATGTACGTCTTCATGATGCACTCCCTACCTTTTCATCGACCAGATTCAGAAAGTTTCTGATTATCTGTCTCCCGTCAGCTGTTCCAATGGATTCCGGGTGAAACTGCACGCCATAGATGGGATAGGTCTGGTGTCTGACTGCCATGATTTCTCCGTCTTCTATCGATTCAGCCGTTATGTCCAGATTATCCGGCATGGTGTGTCTTAAAATGACCAGCGAGTGATACCGCATCACTTCGATTTCCTGACCCAATCCTTCAAACAGCTCTGTCTGATTATGAGTAATAAGTGCGGTCTTGCCGTGTTTGACCTCTTCTGCATGGCTGACGCTCCCGCCAAAGGCTTCACCGATAGCCTGATGTCCGAGACAGATGCCCAGAATCGGAATCTCAGCCTTGAATTCCCGGATAAGATCGATGCAGATGCCCGCTTCTGCCGGCGTCCCCGGTCCGGGCGACAGCACAATGGCTTTCGGTTTAAGGTTGCGGATGTCTTCAAGGGTCACTGCGTCATTTCGGACGACCATCACGTCTTCAAGTTCGCCAATGTACTGATACACGTTATAGGTAAATGAATCATAGTTATCAATGAGTAAAATCATTTTTGTCCCACCTCCAGAAGTGATTTTGCTTTATTCAATGTTTCCTGATATTCACTTTCAGGGTCGGAATCATAGACGATCCCGGCTCCTGCCTGTACATATGCTTTTTTATCCTTCACGACCATTGTCCTGATAGCCAGTGCCAGATCCAGATCCCCGTTCACGTTGATGTAGCCAACGGATCCCGAATACACCCCGCGCTGATAATCTTCCAGTTCGTTGACGATCTGCATGGCCCGGATTTTCGGAGCGCCTGAAACAGTCCCTGCCGGCAATGTTGTAATCAATGCATCCAGACCGCTCAGGCCTTCAGCCAGTGTGCCGCTGACCTCTGAAACGATGTGCATCACGTGCTGGAACCGTTCGACCGTCATGAATGTATCTAGAGAGATCGATCCGATTTCTGACACACGCCCCAGATCGTTCCGGCTCAGATCTACCAGCATCTTGTGTTCGGCCTGTTCTTTTTCATCAGACAGCAGATCAGCTGCGTACGCCTGATCTTCCTCTTCTGTTTTCCCTCTCGGCCGAGTCCCTGCGATTGGATTCGTCACGATCTGTCTGCCCGTCACTTTGATCAGACTTTCCGGTGAAGCACCCAGCACAGTGTACTGGTCGAAATCCACGTAGAACATATAAGGTGAGGGATTAGCCACTCTCAGTTTCCGGTAGAAGGTGAAGGCATCCACATCAAATTCAGCCTGCATGCGCTGAGAAAGGACTACCTGAAAAATATCTCCATCTACGATATACTGCTTGGCTTTCACCACGCGTCTCATAAATTCGTCCTTATCGACCGAAGCAGTGAACGTAAGAGGTGACAGCTCTTCCGTCTGTTCTTCTGATGGATTATTAATCATCTCTCTGATTGCTTTGATTCGTCTGTCCAGCTGTCTATCTGTAGAAAAGCAAAATAATCCAGCCAGTAAATGTCACTTTATTCCGGCAGTTTTATTTAAGAAAATGAGGCAATT
>NZ_BAAADA010000015.1:0-3046 GCF_039522005.1 Alkalibacterium indicireducens | reverse complement strand
TAATTGCCTCATTTTCTTAAATAAAACTGCCGGAATAAAGTGACATTTACTGGCTGGATTATTTTGCTTTTCTACACATCAGGGCCTCGTTTTTCTAATGTTCTTGTCATTTTCTTGATGATTTCATGTTCATTTTCAACTGAATCTGTCAAATTAACTAACGTTGAATTGATAGAGATAATTGAAGAACAAGCAGAGCTCATTAAGAGTCTGTCGAACACAATCGCTAGAATGCTACTTCAGCACTCAGAGCAAGAAAGCTTAATAGAAGAATTAATGGAAAACAACTGAGAGCAGACCTTGCGCTTGCTCTTTTCTATACACAAACATAAGAAGGAAGGGGTACAAGTTGTTGATTTTAGAACTAAACGACATTACACACCAAATCTATTCTATTTACCAGAATGGTTTTATTCACGCGCTTATCTTGTGCGCATTTTTTGATATTTTCACGGGGACATTAAAATCTTTTAAAACAAAAGAAACGAGCTCCAGTGTCAGTCTTTTTGGTATTGCAAAACATGCATTAGTGGTTTTACTGATATTCGTATTGAATGTTTATCTCCCACTATTCGGATTCCAAACTTACGCTCACGGGTTTACATTATGGATGGTAGTCACATATCTAATCTCAATTGCAGAAAATTGGGCGACTCTTGGTTTACCTTTACCTGCTGCAGTTAAGAATACTTTGATTAAGCTGAAAGAACATACAGAAAACAGGATACACATTGACGCAGATGTAATGAAGGTTGAAGAAAAAGAAAAACCTATTATTAAGGTGGAAGAATAATGAGTAAAAAAGGAATTATCGATCCAGGACACGGTGGAACAGATCCGGGCGCTACAGGTTTTGGGATTCGTGAAAAAGATTGGTGTCTACGTATCAGCTTGTATCAGCATAAAAGATTGCGTGAGCTGGGCGCTGATGTCGATCTAACCAGGGACAAAGATGTTACGCTCGATTCTGTTGCCCGTACGAATAAGATTAGGGGGAAATACGACTTCTGTATTTCTAACCACTGGAACGCATTTAATGGAAAAGCCAGAGGTGTAGAGACGATTTATCCTATTAGAGTTACTGACCGTTTTGCACGAAACATAGCCAATAGTTTAGTCAATGTGTCTAAGCTGCCACTAAGACGAGTGTTCAATCGTCGAAATAGTGCTGGAACTGACTGGTACTTCATGCACCGTTTGACAGGCAATGTAGAGACAATTATCATCGAGTATGCATTCATGGATCACAGAGCAGACCATGATTGGTATCTCAATGATCAAAACTTCTATAAAGCAGCTGAATCAGTTGTTGAAGAGATTTGTAAATATATCGGCATTCAGTATAGAGGACCTAAATCATCTGATCAGCCTAAAGTGGATTTGCCAATTGTATCCGGTACTTTATTCCGTGTTCAAGTTGGAGCTTTTGGTAAACTGGAGAATGCCGAGAGACTTCAAGAAAGACTTGAAGCTGCAGACATTGACACCTACTTGATACAGGATCAAGGGCTCTTTAAAGTTCAAGTAGGAGCTTACAGAAAAAAAGAGAATGCAGAAGCTCAAGCTAAGCGAGTAGAAGCTAAAGGGTTTGATACTTTCATTACTACGGCTTCTGGAACACCAGCACATGGAACTAAAGATGAGCCGACTCAGCCTGCTGCAGTAGTGACTCCTTCTACATCAGTGAGCCGGTCAGTAAATGCTGGAGATAAAGTCATTCTTAACAATTCAGCTAATCGATATGCAACAGGTCAAACTATTCCGGCATCGGTTAAGAACAGGACCTATACAGTCATGCAAACTAGACCAGGTCAAGTCTTGCTACAGGAGATTATGAGTTGGGTACACGTGGCGGATGTTAGATTATCCAGTGCTGCATCTGCAATTGAATCTGGAGACAGAGTAACACTCAACAGTAACGCCAGCAGATACGCAACTGGAGAAAAAATTCCAGCTAGTCGAAAAGGACAGAGGTATACTGTACTGCAGACCAGAAGCGGACAAGTATTACTCAGAGAAATATTGAGCTGGGTCCATACTAGAGATGTAACTAAGCTATAAAAATCGAGTTATATAGATACCTCCAGGAGAAATTGAGTAAGCAAAATCAATTCTCTTTTGAACTATTCGAAAAATACAAAAAGTTAAAAGCGTAGAAGTGAGTCTATACAATAGAAGAAACAGAAAAAGAGAGCAGTTATTAGCTGCTCTCTTTAGGTCTACTATATTATTTCTGAATTATTTCTGAGTTAGAACTCAAAACCCGCTATGTAATCAGTCTCGTTAGAGAGATTTTACGTTTCGGGAGGGATTCGAACCCCCGACCGTTCGCTTAGAAGGCGAATGCTCTATCCAGCTGAGCTACCGAAACTTTTTCAACAACAGAATTTATTATATAACCTTTAGGAATAAAAGTCAACAGGAAAAAGCAAACTTTCAAGTAGTTAAAATTGGTTAGTTGATTCCTCCTTTGGTAAAATGAGTTTACACATTGTTTAGAGGAGGATAACTAATGAAGTTTGTCACAGCCCAGCAAAGTCTTGAGGCGTTTGCCACTGAAGTAGAGAATCTGATTCAAAGTGGTGCTTATCATGCAAATGCCCTTCTAGTCGTATCTCTTGAGGAACATGTTTCTGAAGTTAAATCCATGGTGCCGATTGAAATTGAATCGGTCAAAGAGGAGGACTTCAAAAATAGCCACCCGCTTGACGGACATGGTCTTGATGAGAAGGAAGTTAGCTTATATGATGATATATTGAAAAGAGGAGGATATGTCTTGTTTGAAAAAGATAAATAAAAAAAAGAAGTAGTGAAGGAAGAGGGTAACAAAGAGGAAGATATCGGACTCCATGCACCTGGATTTGGTGTGGACCTGGAAGAACCAGATTCAGATGAAACGAATCACGAAGATAATTTCAATCCGGAAAACCCTAATCCACAGGGAGATAAACAGTAAATGGATGTAAGGAAGCCAGTGGGGGCTGGGAAAAAACTCCCCTAAAATGAATACATCCCTCGACCGATTTTGAGAAAAAATGGTCGAGGG
>NZ_BAAADA010000014.1:27179-29793 GCF_039522005.1 Alkalibacterium indicireducens | reverse complement strand
AGAATCTTTCAGGTGCAAAATTGTGTAGTTTATCGCTGCAATGTTGTGTAGAAAAGTCTTGCAAAATACAACTACTAAGTATAACACTTTAGGTAATGTTCATGAAGAGAAGAATTAAAGTCTAGCTTCAATTTCTGTAGTTTTTGTAAGTATGTTTAAATACTGTTATATACCAAGCTTTTTTTTGTTATAATTGATCAAACACATTTAGGAGGTTGAGTATGAAAGAGAATTTTCATGTTCACAACTACTCATTAAATAATTTACTTAATTATGTGGAAACAGATACAATAGCGGTTCCCGAAATACAACGCCCATTTGTGTGGAAAGCTAAACAAGTGAGAGATCTTATTGATTCATTGTATAATGGGTACCCTATTGGCTACTTAATTACATGGTCAAAACCTAATGTTAGGACACGCCATGGTCAAGTATCAAGTGGTCATCAATTACTGATAGATGGTCAGCAAAGGATTACTGCTTTAATGGCCGCTGTAATGGGGAGAGAAGTAATCAATAAGAAATATCAAGAAAAACGAATTAAGATAGCATTCAATCCATTAGCTGAAGATGATGAAGAAGCTTTTGCAGTTCAAACTCCTGCCCATGTTAAAAGTTCCAATTGGATACCTGACATTTCTGTTTTAATGAATGGGAGTTTTGACCCCTATATCTTTATTCCAGAATACTGTGAAAAAAATAGCGGCATATCTCCACAGGAAGTGTCACCAAAGATTCAGCAGCTAATCAATATCAAAAATATTCAAGTTGGAATTATCCAGTTATCGAACGAGTTAGAAATTGAAGAAGTAACAGAGATTTTTATTAGAATCAACTCTAAAGGGACTACGCTTAACCAAGCGGATTTTGCTATGTCAAAAATCTCTTCTGAAGATAAACTTAATGGTGCTATAATTCGTAACGCCATTGATTATTTCTGTCATGCTTTTGAAGATTCTTCTTTCTATAAGTACATCACAAGTAAAGATAAGAAATTCTCCAGTTCAGAATATTCTCGTTATGTAAAGTGGGTATCAGACAAAAGTAATAATCATATTTATACTCCAAACTACAGTGACATATTACGAGTTTCATTCATGTCTCAATTTAAAAAAGCTAAACTTTCAGATTTAGTCAGTCTTCTTTCGGGTAGAGACTTCAAGCATAGGACTTTCTTAGAAGAAATTGCAGAAGACAGTTTTAAAAAACTTGAACTGGCACTGCATAACACAATGAATGAACACAATTTTAAAAGCTTTGAATTGACTTTACAATCTGCAGGATTCGTAAATAGTAAATTGACTAACTCACAATTGACATTAAATTTTTCCTATGCACTTTACTTAATTTTAAAAAAAGACTCTTCTATGAACAAAATGGAAATTACTAATTTTATTCAGAAATGGTATGTTCTTACTACCCTTACAAGTCGCTATATTGGTTCGCCAGAAACTACGATGAATAGAGACTTACGTTTAATTCAAGAAAGAGGATTTATAGAATTTTTCAAAGAAGTTGAAAGCGCAGAGCTTTCTGATACTTTTTGGGATGTTGGGTTAGTTCAAAACATGGAAACTAATTCAGCAAATAGCCCCTACTTTAATGTTTATAAAGCAGCAATGATACGCTCTAATAGTCAAGGGTTCCTAACAAAAGGAGTCAACACTAAAGATTTACTTGATATTATTGGAGATATTCATCACATTTTTCCAAAAAATTACTTACAGAAGAATGGATTTGATAATAGAAATGAGTATAATCAAATAGCTAATTATACTTTTCTATTTAGAGAAGCTAACATTCAAATTGGAAATAAATCTCCTAATGAATATATGAGAACAATTATAAATCAGATAAGTTCTAAAGAAACTGTTATTGGTGATATCATTGAAGAAAGTGATTTAAGAATAAATTTGGATCAGAACAGTATTCCGCAGGACCTACATGCTATGGATGCTACAGATTATCTAGAATTTCTAAAAATTCGCCGAAAATTGATGGCTGAAAAAATTAAGGAGTATTATTATTCTCTTTAGATAACCATCTTAATCAGGTAATATTACCTATATTGAATAATATCGAATTAAATACTAAAAGCAGTCTATATCTGATAATTTTAGATATAGACTGCTTTTATATGCATAGATATTGAATTCTGCTTTCTATAATCATAGTATTAAATAACTATATAAGAATTCGATGTAGTGATTAAGATTGAAGATCTGATAATGATACTAGTAGAAACCTACTTCCTTTCTTAATGAATGTCACTCCTGTATTTTGATTATTAGTGTTTATAGCAAACTTAAACAATAGTTGAAATAATCTAATTTGCTTATGCAAGTCTATTATATCTGCTCCTCGGTATCCACCTTCGAATTGTCCAGTGTAGATTTGTTTTGACGCTTCTGAACGAATGACTCCATCCCTTCATCTTTTAGGAACTGACTGAATGGTAAAAGTTCCTCTGCTTCGTACCGTTCTTTAAATGCGCGAATCTCTTCTTCTGAATATAAGGCTGGATCTAATTCCAGTGCTTCAGCCGGTATCGGACGATCATCAGTGATTTTTACATTAATGACTACTGTCTTTCCGGATTTCTCTAAATCAACAG
>NZ_BAAADA010000014.1:23066-27141 GCF_039522005.1 Alkalibacterium indicireducens | reverse complement strand
TTGATGAAGGCATACTCCTCATTTGAGAATACGACATGGATGCTTGGCAAATTGTACTGAACACACGTGACGATATCCTGCATCACCATTGAAAATGCCCCATCTCCTGTCAGATCCCACAATAAGCCACAAGTAAAGTTAAATGATTCACTTCTTTATTGGATAATTCGTCATTATACAGTTCAGAAATTTTTTCTTTCACATTCCCGGATCCTATTCGCAGGATATGATTAAACGATTCATACTCTCCGTGAATATCGCTTATGTATAACTCCGTTCCTTTAGGCAGACCATTTATTACGTTTAAGTTAATCAATTCGGCCATCACATCTTCAGTACTAGGAAAATTTTCATGCAGCAATGAGACAAAGTAGTTATCCATCTTTAATATTCCTCCTCAGTTTAGTAAGCAGTTCATTAAGTAAAAGCTAATGTATTAATGATAATCATACTATTATTACAGCGTAGCGTCTAGGTATCATCAGTTCCCTTAATACATAGACAACTCTACACTACGAGATAATCGAAGTTTAGTGCAAGGCAATTTAACTCGGCTTTAGATTTAGATGCAAAAACAAGTAGTTTAAGCTTTTTCGGAACAAGTGGTGCTAAACATCTGACCGCACTTGTCTTGAATACGTCTATTCGAAACAAGTGGCGCGAAAATCTGACCATACTTGTCTTGAATACGTCTATTCGGAACAAGTGGCGTAAATATCAAACCACACTTGTTCCGAATAAGATAAATTCCCTTCAAAATAAACGCAAAATCCTTACTTCTCGTCGCTATTTTCTATAAATAAACGCAAAAACAGACCAGCTAAGATTCGTGACTTAGCTGGTCTGTTTTTTTCTACACTGATAATTCTTTCCATAAACTTGGTCGAAGATGGCGGTGTTGGCTATCGATTGAAAAAAATTATATATTTTTATACAGCTTGTTGTCAGTACCTCCACTACCAAAGTTTTTAGTTTACTGATTCCAATTTTATTCTGACACTGCTGAAATCTTCAACATGATACTTGTCAGAACACTCATACCATGGGGCTTTAGGATCCATATAGAGTCCTTTATACATTAATTCATTTCCATATAAAGTCACATCTGACTGGTTGAGTCGATATTCTTTATCTAGATCTAATCCGACAAATTTCACGCGAGGCATTGCTTTATTGGCTTCTGCCAGAATTGTATAGTAGTAAAACAGTGCTTCGTTCTTTTCCTCATCTACAAAAATCCAAGCGGTTTGATTTTTTCCTTCAAAAGGATTCAAGAGTCTGTAGAAATCGCCATATTGAATGAGTCTACGATGTTCCTTGTAAAAAGATACTTGGTCCTTCACTGTTTGTTTCTCTTCATCCGAAAGCGAGGTGACATCTAATTCATAGCCTAGATTTCCTGCCATTGCAACATCTCCACGCATTTTCAAGGAAGTCATTCGGTTGACTTGATGATTAGGAACAGCTGACACATGGGCCCCCATAGAACTAATTGGCATAACAAAGCTTGTTCCTGTTTGAATGCCTAATCGAGCTACTGCATCAGTGTTGTCAGACGTCCATGTTTGAGGCATATAGTAAAGCATTCCAGGATCATAGCGTCCGCCTCCACCCGAACAACTTTCCCAAAGAATATTAGGATAACTGGTAACCAGCTCCTCTAACACGTCATAGAGTCCCAGAACAAATCGATGTGAAACTTCTCCATCACGAATCAAAGGTGACTGTGACCCGATTTCTGTCAAGTTTCTATTGAAATCCCACTTGATATAGTCGATGGGTACCTCATCTAATATGGCTGTCATCTGTTTGACAATATGCTCTCTGGCTTCTTTTTGACTATAATCTAAAATATACTGTTCCCTACTATGACTAGGATGACGATCGTTCGCCTTTAATAGCCACTGAGGATGATTTTTGTATAATTTACTGTCTTTTGAAATCATCTCCGGTTCGAACCATAATCCGAACTTCATTCCTTTATTTTTTACGGATTCTGCTAAAGATTTAAGCCCGTTAGGCAGTTTTTCTTCATATTCAAACCAGTCTCCGAGTGAAGTGGTGTCATCATCTCTTTTTCCAAACCACCCATCATCCAGTACAAACAGTTCCATCCCTAGTTTCGAAGATTCTTCAGCAATTTTTTCAATCTTCTCTTCAGAAAACTCAAAATAAGTCGCTTCCCAATTATTGATCAAAACAGGACGTTCTTTAAATTGATGTTCACCACGTATCAAGTGGTTCTGGTAAAGTTTATGCAACTCCTGAGACATATCATTTGTTCCTTTATCGCTGTAAACCATAACCACTTCTGGTGCCTGAAAATAATCTGTCGGTTCTAGCTTCCAATTAAAATGCTCAGGGTTGATTCCCATCTGTGCTCTTGTTTGATCGTATTCACTGACTTCAACACTTCCGACAAATTCTCCGGTATAAACAAAATGAAAACCGTAAACTTCACCGGTATGTTCAGTAGTCTGTGGATCAACTAATGCAAAGAACGGCTGATAGGTATGAGCAGTTGTTCCCCGTTTTGAATCGATTTTGTGGACACCTCGAGAAAGCGGGTTTCTTCTCAACTCTCGCTCTCTTCCCCACGCTCCAGATAGTTGAATGAAATCAAAGTCTGAATGATCAAAATCTACTGAAGCACTAAGCAATTTATTTATCTCAATAGCTTCTTTTCCATCATTTTTAATTGTTACTGATCTAGTAATAATAGAGAATTCTTTAAAAATTGTGTAATGTAGACTGTACTTCATGTTATATAATTCATCTTTTAAATAGACGATCAACGTTTCCGCTTCGCTTTTCTCATTTAAATAAGTGTGAGGTAATCCCTCAAGTTCAGGCTTTCCTTCAATGATTTCATAGCCTTCATAACTTAGCTGGGTTACGAAGGATCCGTCTTTGTAGCGATGTTCAAGTGCCGTTTCTCTAAAATCCCCATAGCCATTTACAGGGAATTCTTGAGCTTGAGTATTCATTGAAAACTCTCTTCCCTCAACATTAAATGGAGTTGGACTAAATGAATGGTCAGATAATGGAAAATCTCCATTCATTGTATTAGACTGGATAGCTTTTCCCCAGTAATTATGAATCAGGAATCGATCATTTTCTACTGAAAATTGATAGCTTATTTTACCATTCGTCAGGTGAAAACTTTTTTGGTGTTCGTTATAAACAATAGACATGTGTGCCTCCGTTTTTCTAAAAATTGTTAATCTTAATCTTATTTCACTGTTCCGCTTGTCATACCGGATATGATATTTTTCTGGAATATTAAATAAACAACCAATATGGATACAATACCGATCACGTATGATGCAAATGACGGGCCGAAATCATTAAAATATTGACCTTGATAGTTATACTGAAACAACGGCAAAGTCCAGTTACTGCTTCTGCGGTTTAAAATGAGTAGAGGTAACAGAAAATCATTCCAAATCCATAAAATATTGATAATAAGAACAGTAGCATGCATGGGTTTAAGAACTGGAAAAATTACTTTGAAATACGTTTGGAATGCATTGCACCCATCAATTGTAGCAGCTTCGTCCAGTTCGATTGGAACGACCGCTCGAATGTAGCCTGTATACAAAAACAAAGATTGTGGAATTGAAAAGGTTAAGTACAAAATAATCAATCCTGGAATTGTCAGTAAATTAAAATCACTCATTAACCTTGTGATCGGCAGCATGATGACCTGGAAAGGTACAAAAATACCAATAATCAACAAGAAATAAATCATCTTAAAACTTTTATTCTTCGTCATGTTTCTTACCAGAGCAAAAGCGCCCATTGGAACCACGAGTACGATCAAAATAGCAGACAGAATGGTTATAACTGTTGAGTTCCAAAAATACGTCCATACTCCATCAGCAAATACTCTTTGAAAATTATCCCAGGTAAAGGGGTTAGGTATGCCAAAAAAGTTTCCGGTGATTTGAGACGTTTCTTTAACAGAACTGGCAAATGTCAAGTAAAGCGGTATGATTATAAACGCTATTCCAGTTGATAATAAACTGTATTTAATGACTCAAGTTTCGCACCCCTAAGAACCCCGTTCTATCCT
>NZ_BAAADA010000014.1:7821-22860 GCF_039522005.1 Alkalibacterium indicireducens | reverse complement strand
TTTCCAAGGTTTGATCAGGGTGCGAAACTTGAGTTAATGACTCTTTTCATCAAAACTTTTCCTCCTATCACACTTCGAAACGACTGCTGATATGCAATTGAACTATAGATATAATAATAATGATTAAGAAAAGGATCATTGCGATTGCATTAGCATACCCTGCTTGATTAAAGGTAAATGCTGTATTGTAGACTAATAACCCTAAACTTGTTGTACTATTTTGTGGGCCCCCGCCAGTCAAGGCAAAAATATTATCGAATGCGGTCAACCCGGATTTTAAAGCTAGAATAAATACAATACTGATTGACGGAAGCAAGTAAGGAAGTTTGATATTAAAAAAAGTCTGTACTTCTGTTGCCCCATCAATCTTTGCAGCTTCTAAAATTTCAGTTGGAATACTCTGTAACCCTGCCAGAAAAATAATGATAGGCATGGCAACTCCCTGCCACAACGCTACAAATGATACTGCCCACGGTGCAGTACTTGCACTGGCAAGTAAGTTATTTTTAAGAAACTCTATATCGAACAATTCACCAATTTGAGGAATACCATAATTAAAAATTTGGCTGAATATCAGACCAACAGTAACTGTACTTAAAACAGCTGGAAAAAAATAGGTTGTTCTAAAAAATCCTCTGCCAGGCATTTTCTCATTTAATAGCAGTCCTACTCCTAAACCAATCGTTATCTGCCCTACAATCATCACAATCGTAAATAATGTCGTGAAACGGATACTGCTGATGAATCTAGGATCAGAAAAAGCAGCTGTATAGTTTGAGAACCCGACTAAGTCATAATTTTGTGTAAGACCAGTATAATTGGTTAAACTCAAGAAAAATCCTTGAGCTAAAGGAGTAAAAAAGAAAACGATTTGTAAAACGATAGGTATGATCAAAAATAGATAGCCCCAGTGTCTGGATAAAAAGCTTTTCTTCATCAATCTCTCTCCTAAGTATTGATTTTTTATTAAAGCAGAAGCAAGTGATCACCTCTGCTTTAACTTTCTATGCAGATTATTTCATTGGATCGAAAAATTGGTTTAGACTATTTGCTAAAGCCTCTTCATCTCCTCCGCCATTAATAAAATCAACTGTCGCGTGCCAGAACCCTTCTTCAGAATCCCAGTCTTGATGAAGCCAAATCATTTGCTGATCTGTAAATGTATACTGAGTGATTCCATATGTTTCTTCAAATGAGTCGTCATCTTGCAGCTCAACTAACGAGGTCGGCATCCCGTCTACTTCGTAATAGCGTCGAAGAACGTCTGGATCACTCATATACTCTAAGAATTGTAAAGCCAGTTCAGGATTACTGGTTGATTCACTAATTGAAAAGGCCAGATCAGCAGCACCTACGGTTAATTGTTCACCCGGATTTTCTCCTGGATAGGCAAACGAGCGGACTGTAAAGTCAGGATTTTGCTCATTGATTGCTGGCAACGCCCAGATCCCATTAGGCATGATAAGTGCGTCTTCATTTGTAAAAGCAGCTATCGCATCATTGTATGAGGCACCAGCTGAGTTTCTCTGTGCATTGCCTATTAAAAGCGAAAGCTGGTCCGTGACTCTCTGAAATTCAGGATCTTTCGTACTGATCGCTCCTGGTTCGCTATGCCTTAGATAGTCATTAGCCCCATCATATCCCCCAGCGGCTTGTGCCCATGCCAACTGATGAAAGCCGTTTAGAGTCCAGGAATCTGCAGTAGAAAATGCTCCTGCAAAAGGGACTTCGCCTGCATTATTTATATCTTCAACAAGCTGCTCAAATTCTGCCCATGTTTCCGGTACTTCTAAAGACAGCTCATTGAATTTATCTTCATTGTAGAAAAATCCCCAAGCGTTTGTCGTTAAAGGTAAAGAATAAATCCCATCATTGATAGCATATTCTTCAGCAGCACCTTCTACGATATTATCCATAAATTCCTCGTTAGATAATTCTATAAATTCACCAGCCGATGACCATTGCTGAAAATCAGTATTTTGAGGAAAGATATTTATGATATCTGGAGCATCATTATTTGCTATCCTTGTGCGTAAAACAGTTCCAGGATCAGGAACACTGACCAATTCCAAATCTGCCTCATATTCTTCATTAAAATCATCAACTATCGCCTGCAGCTGAGCCTGCATTTCCGGCTTCTGACTGAACACTTCAAGCGATCTGCTGCCAGCTGAATCATCATCACCATTCCCGCATGCGGATAACAAAAATGCTGAAGTGGCTAAAACGACATATTTTTTATCAAATTTCATTATTTTTCCTCTTTTCTGTATTTAAAATAATAGCTATCATTTCTGCAAAGTTTATAAAAGATAGCGCTTTATTTAATGAACAAGTTCAGCATACCTTGATAAAGCATTCTAATTAATGGCATTTTGTTATATAAAAATGGTATAATGTTGGATGTAAGTAAAAAGGAGTTGTTATTTTTTGTTAATCTATTCGGAACACAATGTGAACATGCTGGATCTTTCGATAGACTTTTGCGGATATGAAGACCTGGAACCTTCTTACAGCTATGGCCCTTCTGTTAGAAATAATTATGTTTTGCATTATATAACGCACGGAACGGGAACCTTTTATTACAATCATGAGAACTTTGCTTTAGAAGCCGGAGACCTGTTTTTGCTGAAACCTAACGAAATGACATACTATGTCGCTAACAGTAGTGATCCCTGGTCTTATTACTGGATCGGCATCAGCGGAACAAAGCTGGAAGACCTTTTAAGCTTGAGTAAAATAAATGAGACCGCCATTTTAAAATACAGTCAATCTAAAAAAACTAAAACTATCGGAAATTTAATTAAGGAAATTGTTTTGCAGACAGAGAGTAACTTAACTCAATTAGATTACATCAAAGCATACAGCTACCTCTATTCCATTATGTATGAGCTGGGAAAAGCTTATCCAAATCCTTTGAGAGAAAACAAAATCAAACACGACTATTTTTCGCAAATAAAAAACTATATTGATCAAAATTATCATAACAACATAGACATTCAATCCATCGCTGATCAACTAAATATTAACCGCAGTTATCTGAGTGTTTTGTTTAAAAAAAATATAGGTCTTTCACCAAAGAAATATATGATGGATGTAAGGATGAAAAGAGCCAGCCAATTATTATTTGCAACCAAGATGACGATAAATGAAATTGCTTTTTCAGTCGGCTACAATGATCAAGTCACCTTTTCAAAAGCATTCAAGAACTATTTTCTGTTAACTCCAAGTCAATATCGAAAATCTACACAAAAATGAAGCTCGACTAGACACTTTTATCGGTCCAAAGAGAGCGACTTATATTATTGAATACTGTCAGCATAATGGCCCTTTTATTTCCTAAAGCCAAGTGAAAAATGTTAATCAAATTGGAGATGGCATCTATAGTAACTTGCGAGAGGAGTTTAACCTGAATTAATGTTAGCAAGTCTAACTAATGAAAAAGAGACTTAATTCTAATATACTTGAGTTCGATTGCTTCAAACAACAGCTCATTCCTTAGAATGATGTATATTTTATCAGCTCACTGATAAAATAGTCTGCTTTGTACTTTACTTAAGGAGTTCAGGATTTATTCGGCAGTACTCCTTAAGATAATAGGCGTATCTTAAGAAGTAATGACAGTTTTCGGGCAGACTTCTTTGGTTTTTTCGTAATCTTAAGAAGTATTTCCGATTTTCAAGTCTACTTCTTAAGATTTCATCAAATTAATTAATAAAATAATAAATTCAAAGAAAAAAAGTGAGTTTTCGATTCTTTTGCATATATTAATAGAGACGACTAAATAATAGGAGGCTCTATGCACATGATACTCAAAGAACGTACAAAATCAATCAACCACCGTATACTAGAATCTTTAAATTGCCGCATGAATTTATCGTTTAATGAGAAATTACAGTATAAGAACCAAATCAAGGGTTTTGAAGGTGAGAAACAATTTGATCATTATATGAAAGACTCACTCATCAATGGCTTAGTGATCAATGATTTGATTTTAAACACACAAGATACACAGTACCAAATTGATTCTCTACTTATTACGGCTGATCATATCTATTTGTATGAAGTCAAAAACTATTCCGGATCGTATCATTATAAAGAAGGAAGTCTTTTTTCGAAATCCGGGCATATTTTGCAAAGTCATTTAGCACAAGCAGATAGAAAGAAAGCTTACTTGTATAATTTATTGTTAAAGTACGGTTATCAAACCGCTATATCATCTTACGTCATTTATATAAATCCGAATTTTTATGTCTATTCTCTACCCCCAGATCCAGCCATAATATTTGCAGGACAGTTACCAGACCATTTTACTCAGTTTGGGGGAAAAACGCCGATAGCAAATGATAGGAATATAGCTATAGCAGAAAAACTCGTTAATCTTCATGACAGCAAGTATCGGCCATCTAATCTGCCTGAGTATGAATTTGATCAACTTGAAAAAGGCATCTTGTGTCCGGAATGCTTTTCCTTCGACTACACTGCCTCCCGACAACTGCGTACATGCTCTCAGTGTGGGCACCAAGAAAAAACGACTGAAGCCATTCATCGCAGCATAGAAGAATTCAGACTGCTTTTTCCTGATAGTCGACTGACTAAACAACTGATTTATAGATGGTGCGGAAGCACATGGTCCAAATCAAGAATACAAGATGTCTTGAGTAATAACTATCACACTCATTTCGCTGGAAGAGGCACATATTACAGTTAAATCGATACTATCTTCAGGTGTTCCAGAAATTATTTTCTCAACTTCTGAAGATTCCGGGTTTTCTATAGAAGTAAGATCCTAATTTCGAGCTACTTCTGAAGATTAGTCGTTAATCTTCAGGAGTTACCGGTTAAAACTCACTAACTCCTTACAATAAACGGTCATTTTTCGGAAATGAGAATTTCAACTAAAAACAGTCCCGACATTATATTAATCTGCAGAAAAAGAGGGCCCATCCTGATGATGAGACCCTCTTTTCTTTTTGAAAGAAAAACTAATTTAACGGATTTCCCCAGTGTGAGCATCGACGTCCTGGTCTTCTCCACCTTCAATGTCTACTTCATACACCGTAAAGCCGTTTTCCAGCTCAAGATCCCATTCTTCAACGTAACCTGATCCTGCTGCTTCAAGTGCAATAGCCATTGCTTCTTGCGGACTGATTATGCCGTCCAAATCAAGGATATCATCATGATCAGTGTCAGGTTCAGTTTCTTGAGAAAGAATTTCCCCAGTCTGAGCGTCTATTTCCATTTCATATTCGAATTCTCCATCCCATCCTTCAAAGTCATAGACGTAACGTCCGTCTTCTCGTTCAAATTCGATCTCATCGATATTCAAGCCTGTCGCCAACATTATAAAGTGAAATATGTACGTTTGCCAGAACTACTTGACGAATTTATTTCAGCAAGAAATGATGCAGACGGAAGTTTCCGCCGATTGATTAAGAAGTATAAGAAAGTTGACCTGCTTATTATTGATGAATGGTTATTAACGGCATTACCAGAAGAACATGCCTTAACTTTATTTGAAATCATAGAATCTCGTTTGAAGACAGCTTCTACTATTTTTTGTTCACAGACAGCCCCTGAAGGATGGTATGAGAAACTCGGTGAAGCTCTCGTCGCAGATGCAATCCTTGATCGTATTGTGCATGATTCTTACAGTATTCTGATCGATGGAGAGGTCTCTATGCGTGAGAGACATGGATTGAGGGCAGTGAAATGATTCCTTCAGAAGTGGAAGATAGACTTGCTCGTTATTTTTTTCACCGTTATTTACCAGATGAAATTATGATGGAAATAGAGAATTTATTAGTCCCTTTCTATCTTGAGGATGAGTTACCGCCGGAAAATGATATGGTGAAATTAGCAATATCCATTATAGATAATGGGCTAGAAGAATAGACAAAAGGCCACTGATGAGTAAAATATCAGTGGCCTTTTTATCCGCATTGAGTGGCTCTATGTCTCGCAATTACTGGCTCTAAACTCCGCACAAGTGGTTCTTTCTGTCCGCAATACTCAACAGTGTATACAAAGAACTTATTTATATGGTTAATATTATAATAACATAATAAAAATATCACTTCTAACAGGGATTGAGGTTCGTTGTTCATATTTTAGATGAAGTTTAGAGACCTTTCTCGTTTGAAATGCATTCTATACATAAAAAATGAAGTTCAAAACGCCTTAGCCTCTTGAACTCCATTTTCAGATATGGTATGACCCTTAAAAAGCTATAACGATAATCTGGATTGACCAGATTTCACCTTTATATTAGTACTTTAAATTCTTTTGTAAAACCTCAATCATATCATCCAATAGAGCTTCCTGGTAACCAGGGGCTTTGTTTTGATTCATTTCATGCTTGATAGCCAGCAAATCTTGATTGGTAATAGCATTCAGTTTTTTCAGTCGTGCTTCAGACAATGAATCGCCATTAGAAACAGACTTAGCGTAGGAATGTTCAGTCATTTCCCACAATTCAACTAAATCTGGGTAGCGATTTAATAATCGTTGCGCCATCCCTATCCCTTCAGGATCCAGGTCACTAGAATAATGAAGTCTGATGCCATTCTTAACTAGCAGATCAAAACACTTCCAGGATGCCAATTTAAATTGTCCGTGTGTACAAATTAAGGGAGCTTCAGGGACGGCATCCAGTATGCTGGAAAAGACTCCAGAGTTTTCGACGATCCATACATCTTTTTTATGATTAGAGGGATAGAGACTGTCGAGGTGAATCAGTTCACGGATAGGCACATTCTGGACTACCCTCGTGTCACAAGCTATTTTCCAGAACTCTTTCTTAGGACTGTCTGTATCTGCCATAAGGTTAGCTACAGTTACATAATTAGCAATATCGTCTCTTAAGATATTATACGTCAAAAGCAGTTCATTGATACCTTCACTGGTTGTCGGAATAACCACCTTTTCATGGTCATACCTGGCTTCTCGTACAGTCAGCACGTGAATCAGCAGCCTCCCATGATTCTGGTTCCGATCAAATGCATGGGGATTGCCAGTCATTTGCTGGGCAAAGACTGGCAGTCTAATAGGGTTTTCCGGAATGTTCTGCAAGACCCTATCTAGGATGTCAACGTACGATTCAAAATCATCATAAGATTCTTCCATCAATCTGTATATCCAGTAACTATCTGAAGATTTCCCTTCCAGATAATCAAGCCAAATCTCTGCAGACGAATAGTTCATTTTTAAATGATTTAGGTAGGACTGCAGCTCAAGAGCCTGTTGTTCCTGCCTCTGGCTATTTGAAATAAGGCTTTCACCAAAATATAATTCAAGTAATTGCCGTAAATCTAAATCATCAAACTTATATTTTTTAAGCTGTTTTTCAAACTGAAGTAAGGTTATTCTTCTCTTTTTCAAAAGGATATCAGGTCTTATTCCTAAAAACTCAGCTAATTCTTCAATCTCATTATCCGAGAATTGAATCAAGGACACACTGCCGCCTATTTTACCTAAGGATTCATACTTCTTTTTGAATTCGGAAAACAGTTTTTTATAGAGTGCATGTGCTTTGAAATACTGAATCGATTGATGATCTTGCTTACTCATCCGACTCACCTTCTTGGCTTTCACCATTCTCATCAGTTACCAATGTGCGTTTTCTCCCGTCCCATAAATAGCGGATGACGGCGACGTGATCCGCATTTTGAGGTCGAAAGAGTTCACTTATTGCTAATTGTGAAACGGTTGGGTAATCTCCCCATAAAACTTGTGAATTAATGATATAGTTGAAATTTAACTCTTCAACGACTTCGAATAGATCAGCAATATTTCTATCGTCCACTCCAGCAAAGGCTTCATCAAGGGAAATCAGATAAGGCGCTGTACTATCCGCTTCTTTATACCTTGAATAAGTAGCAATGAATAGCGGAATGTACATCGCTCGTGCTTTTTCTCCCCCACTGAACTTATAAAACTGATTATCTGTCAAAGGACGTTTTCTGTCGTCTCCTTTTCTCTGAAAACTCAATTCGAATGAGAACCATCTGCGATAATCAAGCACTTGTTTCAGCACTTGAAGGAGGGTCTGAAGTTCAGTTGAATCATTCATTATTCCCTTAGCTCGTTCGATTTTTGTTCTAAAATGTCTAGTCACTTTGTCAATATCATCATCATTCAACAGTTCGGATTTTTGTCTGAGCAGATTGACTAACTCTCTGGTATCCAATTCGTCTTCGGTTTCCGCTGTTCTTGGTTTCCATTTTATGGAGAACATCAAACCGGAGGAATCGTTTCGTGACTGCATTAATTCTTTCATTTCTTCTACCCAGCGTTCCGCTCGTCCTATTCTTGAGCGAAGTTTATGTCCAACAGACTGGAACAGTATTTCTTCATATAGGCGTTTATCCTGTTCATCCAGATACACTTGTTGTCGCTCTTTCAATGCAGACAACTCTTTTTCAACAGTATAGGGACTGACTTTTTTAGCCTGATACAAACATTCAATGACTTCTCTCTGTGAGGCACGCTGCCAATCTTTCACCATGATTTCAAACTCAGGCCTCTGTACTTCTAATTGCATCCAGTCAGGAACGGGCACGCGATCAGTTCTCTGTGTAGGACTAAATTCAATCAAGTTATCCAGCTGATCGTTCCTTACACGAGATAAACGACCATTTAAAACCGACAGGTCCTGATTTTCCATTGATGTATAAGCTTCCTGCACTTTTTGTGCTTGTTCTGCTAAAGAAAGGTCTGCAAAATCAGTGAAATCATGAAGGTTTTTAGACCATTCATTAGAAAAGGAATTCTTCCAGGCTTCCATCAGATTATTCCAAAATGTCAGACTGACCTCATACTCCTGAATGTTTTTCTCGACATATTCTATATCCTTAGATTTAGACGTATGTTCTTTCCTTTTGTCAATAATTAAACGGTCTAATTTATCCATGGTATCAATGGTTTCTTGAATTTGTTTACGAATATCACTGATTCCTTCTTGTTCGATTTGCTGATTGATATACTCAATGTCTTTTTTTAGGCGGTCCACTTGAGGCTGATAGGTATTAATCTCCCCCTTGTGTCTTATCAGCTCGTCTTCCAGTTCTTCCAGTCTGGCTGAAATGTCTTTATGACGCTCTTGATTATTGAGTACTTGCATGTGCATGCGTTTCAGTTCACCAAGTCCTTTTTCATACAGGCGCATAACTTTAACGGCCTCCTGATAAGCGGTTAGAGCTAAAGGAAGAGTGAATGAACGGGTTTGTTGAATAAGCAGCTGGTTTTGAGTTTTTAGTTCAGCCCCAATTGTCTTTACTTCTTCTGACAACATGTCAATCTGGATGGTTACCTGTGAAATCTTATGCTGCACAGATGTGAGCTGCTTATATCCTTCCGCTAAATCTTTATCATTAGGAAACTGGCGGAAGGCTTGTCTGGCAATGTCGATATCATACTCTATAGCAGTTTGTTTTTCTTTATAATCTTTCAGTTGAACTTTTACATTTTCAATCGATACGTTCAGTTGTTCGATCTGACTGTCTCTATATCTTTTACGGGCATTCTTACCTATAAAACGAACGGACTCCACAGGAATGGCATGACCCGTCATAAGGCCAATTGAATAATACCCTTTTTCTGATATAGAAAGTGCTTCACGATTGGATTCATCAATAAGGATACTTCTGAGGATCTGATCAACCTGTTCATTTGATAACGTAGCATCTTCATCTAAGTCAGGCTTTAAAATATCTGCTAAAGTATAGGCCATGATTTGCGGATTAGGTGTGAGAATGCGGTCATGTTCGACGTTGATGGTTTTATCAGTTATCAGAGCATCGAGAAGTCCAGATTCCAGTAATGCTGCTTCGATTCTTTTCTGAGTCTCCTCATCAATCTCGGGTCTGAATTCAACCGCATTGTATAAAGGTACAGCTGAAACACCTTTGTTGATGAGTTTTTCACGAAATGCCTTACTTAAAGGTGGAGTCTGAGGATCCGGATCTTTCTTGTTCTTCCATTCGCTTAATTCAATCGTGAGTTCTTCAAGTCGTTCTTTCTGAGAATTAATCTTTACTTTCAGATTAGCAAGGTCTTCTCGTTTTACCGACTCGTACTGATGAACAGTCTCACGAACAGGTTCACGAATATCGTCATAGCGGTAGTCTTCATACAAATGTTGCATTGCCCGTGACACATTCTGCATGGTTTCTTCAGGTACAGATAAATAAGAAGCGTCTTGAACCCAGCTGTATATAGAGTCCAGTTGTTTATTCTTTTCTTCCCGGAACCAGTCATTCCAGTCCTTTTCTTCTATGCGTAACGCATCTTTCTGATATTTAACTTCTCCTAAGTGACGATCTTTTGATTCAAATGAATCTCTTAACCTGTCCAAGGCACTCAATTTCTCTGCAATCTCATCAAGCTGTGCAAGGTGATCTTCCGCCTGCTTTTCCCATGCATCAAAAGCAAACAGTGATTTGTACTGTTCCATGAAATCACTGGAGTGAATTTTATGTGATTCTTCAAAAGCTGCCTCGCTTGCACTGGAAGCCAGATCCTCCAAAAAATCAGTCAGCTCATTTTCCTGTTCTCGACTTTTTAGTTCTATAGCATCGCGTTGTTCCCGGGCGCTATATTCTTTTTTTCGAGCAATATCCAGACGTGATTGAGAATCTTTTAACCGACCCGTTTCCTTGTTTAAGTCATCGGTCTTTTCCCGACGTTCCGTTTCTAAATTCCATACCTTGTGCTGTGCTAATCGCTGACGTTGCTTTTCTGCTGCTTGCTTGTCTAATTCATGTTTTAAAATATCTTCTTCTAATTGATTAATATCGTTATCCAGATTATTTTTTTCTGTCTTTTTATAGTTAAGCGCAGCTTCCTCTTGTTTAAAATTATCAGAAGCTGTTTTTAATCCATTAGCCTGCTCATACAGTACTTTCTGATTGTATTGTGTATAGACTTTATTGAGCGCAGAAACCGCATGGTATTCACGATTCAGCTGTTCGAGCTGTTGCTTAGTCTGATCCATCTGTTCAATCGTGTCAGACAAGTGGCGCAGGTCATCGTCAGATAAAGGAGGTAAAGCTTCTTCAAGAATGTCATAAATGACAGTCGGTCTGAAATCCTTTGAGAGTTTAGGGCTGCGCAGTTGAATAAGGAGCTTGATTAAATCCTCGTATTCTTCGATGGTTTCATACCCGAAAATATGCTGGTTCACGAGACTGGCATAGTCCCCTTTTGTGTCTACCAGTTCGCCTCCATCATCCAGCTGATTACGCATTTGGATTTTTGATAGTGGGATTTTTACTTTTTTCCCTTCATGTATGTCTTCGGAATATAAAGAAAAGTCTATGCCGATGCGTCGGTTATCTGTGATAACGAATCCCCAAAAAGTAAGTTGGGCTCCTCGTCTTGCTTTCAGTCCAATTCCTATGGTTATGTACTGATCAGTCTTTTTTCTTTTAAATTCCATATACAAGTAACCTGTGCGCTCCTCAAGATCCGTTACTTCTTTTTCTCCTAATAGATAATCTTCCATTCGACGGGCTCTGGATCCGAATGGGTCAAGCCTTTCTGGTCGAGTCGATCCATCAAGTAAGACAGGTAAAAAACTCTGCATGGTTACAGATTTTCCCGCCCCATTATTTCCTCTTAAAAGAAGCTTTCCGTCGGCAAAGTCAAACACTTCATCCTCATAGTACCAGTAGTTAAATAGTCCGGCTCGGTTGATTTCCCATTTGTTTTCACTATTCATCACTCGTTAGCTTCCTCCTTAAAGTCGTCTGGGTACTGCCCTTTCATACGTGCAATGGCTGCCATAAATATGATGAGACCAGTCTCTTCTTCTATGCGAGCAAAAGACCACTCGATTAGGTGTTCCAGTACATCTTCTGCTGTTTTCTTTAAGCTACTTTTTTCTCTATATTCTATGCTCCAGCCTAGTTTGAATTCTGAACTAACGTTTTCGATGATTACTTCAAATTGAGCACGAGTCAGTCTGATTTCTCCAAAAGAACTGATCTCAAACTGATCGAGACGGTCACGTAAAAAACTTTGAACATGCAGGCTAAGCAGGGATCGCGCTTTTCTGTCAGGATACGATTCATATTGCTGTTTCTGCTCAGGAAGAGTCAGCATAGCTGCATTTTTCGTTACTTGTAATTCAAATGGTGAATGTTCTTCTATATCTTCCCTTACACGATTACGATAGCGTCTGATATAGTCGAAATCTTCATCATCTTGTTCTTTACGGTAGAGAACTGGTTCTATGAACAGTTGACGGTAGACACGCTTTCTTCGGATATCTTCCTGACTACGTTCCCAGTCCATTGTCAGAATATCTTCTATAGTCTGACAACTTTTCAGTGTCCTTAAGTGATTCCGCATGTAATAACGAGAATAAATGGTTCCTTGATACAGCACTTCTTGTTCTTCAGAACGAGCAAATTCTTCTACTCCACCGGAATAGCTGTCCACTTCACGGATACAGTTCAATTCGACCATTTTCTTAAGCACTCGTACCAGAGATTGACGATGCTGATAATTCGTCCAGTCGATTTTTATTAAACCAGGGTAGCTTTCCTCCAGTTCTTTTGCCAGTTCAGATAAAAGAAACTGGTCTTCGACTGATCGATTCTCCAGATATGCCAGTCCACAGCAAAATAGAACATAATCTCTTGGATGCTGAAAGTCCTGAATACCCATCCAGCTTTTAGGTTCGACCGGTACTTTTTCAAGTTTGATAAAGTCTTTGTGTATAATCAGTGAATAGCCTAGCTTTTCTGAGACATATCGTCTAAGTGCTTTTTCATTTTCCCGGATAAGCTGGTAGTCAGAAGGACTATCCTGTCTTAGTATCCAGTAATTCTCAAACAGCAGACCTAAAGCATGTTGCTGTTGTTCAGTGAATCCTGTTTCAAGCATAGTCTGCCTCACCTTTCTCTCCAATCAGTTCGAACCAGACATTTGGCATATCGATTTTGCCATCTTCAGAATCTAACGTTATCCGGCCTTCTTTAAAATGAAGCTTGATTTTCACTCCTAGGTCAGTTTGAACGGTTCGGTCTTTATGACCCATCGCTTTCCCTATCCAGTTCAGGAAAATTTGTCTCACTGCTGGCTGAACACGACCAATTGAATCGAGTTCTATTTTTTGTCCATTAATATACTGTTCAATCCATTCCCGCTCGAGTTCTTTTTCTTTGAGGAAAACTTGTCTGGACTTAAGTCTTTCCTCAGTACGATCGATGACCATATTAGCTCGAGTCTTTTCACGATACGTACGAATCATCGGTTTAGTCGTGTGAATCATCGGCTCAATTTCCCAAATATCCGTGTATAAATCATCAGTCGGATACTGATCGATATAATAATGCCGAGAATGATCAAATCCAAATGCTGCTGCGTATAATTCGTGTGCCTCTTTGATTGACTCAATTTCACTAAACCAGTCTGCCAAATGAAGGTATTCTTCTCGTCTGCTTCGCAGATTCTGATTCCGTTCACCCATACGTTGAACGACTTGAGTGATTTTTCTGATGGCATCAGTAGTCCGTTCAAGAAGCATTTCTGACTCACTTTTACCATAGGACTGTGTCCCTCTGAACCATGATTGAATAGCGAGCCAGCGACCAGAATACTCCTCAAAAGGTTTCGCTTCATGCGACACATCCACTTCTTCAAGTCTTGCCTGGGTTTTATGACGCCAGACCTGCTCGAAAAAATGATACAAATCTTCAGTGGTCATTAAAATCAGCTTAGCTCTGATTTGTTCGGATGTTGACTGCATAGCTCGGATAAATTCTCTTAAATACGCAGTAAATTTATCTTTGTAAATCAAGAATTCTTCAGTTTTCATTCGTTCTTCCACTTCTTCACTGCTAATATATCCAATATAATCTGAGGTATTCTCGACAATCTGACGGAAATATGTTTGGATATCTTCCCATAACTGATTTGCTTCTTCATCAGTCACCATTTTGTTTTTCAGAACAATCTGCTCCAAACTCTGCAAGTAGCTGTAAAGTCTACTGAACTGAGTCCGTTCAAGCACTCCACCGAATGATTCCTCTTTGTTCTCCATCTCAATCAGCATGCGTTCGAACTCAATGGTATATGGAGTGGGCTGATACCGAAATCGCTTCTTCTTATACTCGTCAATTGTTTTGGAATTACCCAATTCCTGACGAGGCTTGAGATTTCCCCATTTAACCAGCTGGTTCAAATCGATATGCAGGTTGTCTTCATCATAATCGGAAAACCCATTCTGACTTTTTACATGGGTCATCACTTCTTCAGGAAAAATAAACTCCCTCATACGCTCATGCTGGATATAAAAATAGCGCATAATCGTCCGGTAACGCGCATGATTATCCGCAGTCAGGTAGGTTGCTTCCTTCACTTTGCTTAACGTCATATCAACAGTCCTTTTTAGCCGTAGTCAATTTAATTAAACTAAGTTTAGCATAGTTACCTAAGCGATTGAACAAGAAGATTAAGAAGATAATCTGGCTTTGGTAAATTTTACTTCATTGGACATGTTCGGTAAAAGTGCCTGATATTATAAAATTGACTTGTAATATCTATATGTAAAAATCAATTATTCTATATGTTACGTGTTACTGATCTATTTCGAATCACTTAGATTAAGAAAATTTCACTCTTTCTTGGATTTACTCCTTTCTAAATTAAGTCAAGGCAGTAACTTTACTCATATATCAAAAAACATCTAGACAAGTGAACGTCTTTAAAGTGCTTACTTGTCTAGATTAGGGTTTGGATTCAATAGTTTTTATTATTTTTTAGGTCAAATTTGCTCCTCAGTATCCACCTTCGAATCATCCTGTGTAGATTTGCTTTGGCGTTTATGCACTAATGACTCCAGGCCTTCCTCTTTCAAGAACTGACTGAATGGAACAAGTTCTTCGGCTTCGTACCGTTCTTTAAATGCTCGAATCTCTTCTTCTGAATATAAGGCTGGATCTAATTCCAGTGCTTCAGCCGGTATCGGACGATCATCAGTGATTTTTACATTAATGACTACTGTCTTTCCGGATTTCTCTAAATCAACAGCTT
>NZ_BAAADA010000014.1:0-7788 GCF_039522005.1 Alkalibacterium indicireducens | reverse complement strand
GCTTTGATGAAGGCATACTCCTCATTTGAGAATACGACATGGATGCTTGGCAAATTGTACTGAACACACGTGACGATATCCTGCATCACCATTGAAAATGCCCCATCTCCTGTCAGATCCCACACCTGTCTGTCGGGGAAGGATTTCTTGGCGGAAATGGCACCGGGTAGTCCATTCCCCATTGTCGCAAACACACCTGACGTCCGCCACATGTTCTTAGGTGACATCTTCAAGTGACGCACGGATGTCTGGGTGGTATTCCCAACGTCAATGGAATAGATGGCATCGTCGTCCGCTACTTGATTTATGGCCTGATATGCCTGATAAATCTGCAGCTTTCCTTCTTTCTTGTTTTCCAGCTTGTCGATATAAGCTGCCCAGTTCTTGATGTTATTCAGGTTAGCACGGTACCAGGCGCTTTCCGGTTTTTCGGAAACCTTATCCGTAATGGAACGGATGACTGATCCGGCATCGCCTAGGATGGCAACGTCGACTGGGTGCCTCTTCCCTAGTTTGTAAGGATCGATATCGATCTGAATGAATTTGTCCACGTGATCGAAGACACCCGTCACTTCTGTGAAAGGATAATTGCTGCCGGCGAACAAGACGACGTCCGCTTCGTCGAACACTTCTACTGCGGGTTTTCTGGAGACACGGTTGGCTGATCCTAAGAGTGCTTCAAAATCATGCGGGAAGGTGTCGTAATTGATTCCTGTGACCGCAACTGGTGCTTTCAGTTTGCGGGACAGAGCCATGACGGCGTCCCCGTTTCCCCGAGTGCCGATTCCAGCATAAATGACCGGCCGCTTCGCATTCTCCAGTATTCTGGCCGCTTCTTCGATATTCTTCTCTTCAGGAATCGGATATGGAGGTGTCCGGTGCGCATTTGCAGAAGAGTACCAGCCTTCCCGGTCGATCTCTTCCCAGCCGTAACTCACGGGTACTTCGACTGTTGCGACACCTTTACGGGTAATGGCTGTACGAATCGCTTCATCGATGATTTTCGGAAGCTGTTCCGGATACGCTACACGTCGATTGTAGATGGCCACGTCTGCGAACACTGGGTTATGGTTCATTTCCTGAAAGGCATCCATGTTGATTTCATTTTCAGCCCGCTGTCCTATGATAGCCAGCATAGGTACGCCGTCTTCTCTCGCATCATAGAGTCCGTTCATCAGATGCGTTGCACCCGGTCCACCTGACCCTAAAGCGACACCAATTTCTCCACTGAATTTATATTGCATCGAAGCAGCCAGTGCACCCACTTCCTCGTGACGTACCTGAACGAAGTCGATAGCCGTCTCTTCACGTTTCAGTGCGTCCATCCACGAGTTCAGCGATCCGGCGGGCAGGCCATAAATCTGCTTGACGCCCCAGCTTTCCAGCACCTTGACCGCGGCAACTCCTGCTTCTATTTTATCTGTATTGTTAGTCATCAGTCGATCATCCTCCTGTGATTGGTAAACATCTCTACATTCAATTATACTCCACTTGTTTGTATATCAAGACTACTATGCATAGCGAGGAGAATACGATGTAAAATCACTAATATTGTCCACTTAAACACTTTTTATGGTCTGTTATGATTGCGCTGTCAGGACTATAATAAGGCATAATGACTAGGAGGAATGTAAATGGCAACATTTTATTATGTTTCTAAACAAGGATCAGACATCGCAAAAGGCTCAGAAGCGGAACCGTTTCTAACTATAAACAAGGCAGCATCAGTAGCAATTGCCGGCGACACCGTTATCGTACATGAAGGCGAATACCGTGAATGGGTCAAGCCCCAGCATCCCGGATTAAGCAACCACAGACGCATTACCTATCAGGCAGCTGAAGGGGAAAAAGTCGTCATCAAAGGATCTGAACAGATCACCAGCTGGGAAAAAACTGAAGGAACCGTCTGGAAAGCCGTGCTTCCAAATGAATTCTTTGGTGACTACAATCCGTTCAAGGAAGAAATTTACGGCGACTGGGTAGTCGACAACCCCGGCCGTCACTTAGGTGAAGTCTATGTTAACGGGAAAGCTTTTTATGAAACAGTCTCATTAGACGATATTAAAGATCCGGTCGTCCCTTCTGAAGTGGTGGATCACTGGACGCGTACCACTGTTCCGGTTCATGACAAGGATCAGATGAAATATGTCTGGTACGGCGATGTCGGTGAAACGGAAACGACTGTCTATGCAAACTTCCACGACTTTGATCCGAACGAGGAACTGACAGAAATCAACGTCCGTAAGAGCTGCTTCTTCCCTGACAAGACGGGTATGGACTATATCACCGTCAGAGGATTTGAAATGGCCCAGGCAGCGACACCTTGGACGCCACCGACTGCTGACCAGCCGGGACTGATCGGTCCGCACTGGAGCAAAGGCTGGATCATTGAAAACAATATCATACACGATGCGAAATGCAGCGCGATTAGTTTAGGTAAAGACAATACGACTGGTGACAACCACTACACCAAGCGTCAGGACAAACCGGGCTACCACTATCAGATCGAAACTGTATTTGAAGCTCACAAAAAAGGCTGGAGCAAGGAAACTGTCGGTTCACACATTGTCCGTCACAATACGATCTATGACTGCGGACAGAATGGTGTAGTCGGTCACCTTGGCTGTATTTTCAGTGAAATTTATGACAACCATATCTATAACATTGCGGTCAAGCGTCAGTTCTGGGGTCATGAAATTGCCGGCATCAAGCTGCATGCGGCGATCGATACACAGATCCACAACAACCGCATCCATGACTGCTCACTGGGCATATGGCTGGACTGGCAGCTTCAGGGAACACGAGTCAGCCGCAACATCTTCTACCGCAATAACCGAGACATCTTTGTAGAAGTCAGCAGCGGACCGTTCCTGATCGACCATAATATCCTGACTGCCGACTATGCTCTGGACAACCACGCGCAAGGCGGAGCTTACGTGAACAACATTGTCAGAGGACATATGGAACACCGCAAAATGCTGGACCGCTCTACTCCTTATCATGTGGCTCACAGCACAGACCTTAAAGGAATGGCTCCTGTGTACGGTGGAGACGACCGCTGGTTCAATAACATCTTCATTGGAGACGAAGGACTTGAAGAAGTCGGTACAGCTCACTATAAAGGCTATACGACGTCACTTGAGGAATTCATTTATGATGTACATCACCAGCCTGGCAGTGACCACGAAGCATTTAATGTCGTTGAACAGCCGGTCTACATCAATCAGAATGTTTACCTAAATGGTGCTGAACCGTTTGAACGTGAAGAAAACAACCTGGTATCCGGTCATAACCCAGACATCAAGATCACTGAAGAAGGCAATGAGGTCTACCTTGAAATCGATCTGCCTGAAGGATTTGAAAATCTTCTTGGCGGCGTCCACTCCACTCAGACACTGGAACGTGTCCGTCTGGCTGACGCTGAATACGAGAATCCGGACGGAAGCGACGTCATCATCAACACTGACCTCTTGGGCAAGGTCAAAGACGGCGATTCTGTACTGGGCCCAATCTCGGAACTGAAAAGCGGACATAACCGCATTAAAATCTGGGGCTAAATTGAATAGAAAAGTTTCACGCGCCGTTCAGCCTTGACAAGAAAATAGGAAATTTACCCCGAATGAGCATACTGCGCAATGGGTAAATTTATCTTTTTCTCGAAAGGCTGGCACGTGAAACTAGACAACAATTTAGCTACAAAAAAGAGCATCAGTTCAAAGTCGACTGGTGCTCTTTCCTTTAACTAAGTGTTGTCACGACTTCTTCAAACGTCTGTTCCGCATCTCTTTATCCAGTGCTTTGTGTGCTTTTTTCGACCCGCGTTCCAGGTCTCTTTCCCGTTTTCTGATATGGTAGTCGGTAAACAGACTGTCCAAATCGTACCCGTCCGGATAGAGTTGACTGGCTGAAGCGTTCAGTGTCGCACGTTTACGCCTGACCTCATGGATCTCGTCTTCCACAAACACTTGAAGTGTCTGCTCTCCCTCGTCTGAATACACGAGCCCGATGGTGTCCCGGTCTGTCAGGAGCACACGGTCCCCTTTCTGAAATCGGAGCTTCGGTTCCAGTCTAGCTGAACCTGTTTGCTTCTGGCTGGCTGGTTTGAAAGACTGTTTCTCAGTAGAGTAGGATTTGTTCTGAATATATAGAGCCGCCTTATTGATCAGCTTGTCCGGCATGGCCATTTTTCTGGCGATCCATAAAGCCTGGCTCTCCCCCACTTCCCCTACTCTTAAAATATATTTAGGCGTCAGAGTCTCCCTGTCGAAGGCCATAGCGGCGGGAAGGATGTCTTCATGATCGGTTGCGAACTGCTTGATCTCCCCGTAATGGGTCGTCGTTACAACCAGTGCTCCTTGCTTGTACAAGGTCTCCATAATCGCGATTGCCAGAGAAGCTCCTTCATTTGGTTCAGTCCCACTGCCCAGTTCATCTAACAGGACCAGGGTATGACGCCCGACCTTTGTCATGATCTCCGAAATGTTTTTCATGTGACCGGAAAAGGTGCTTAAGGCATTTTCGATTGCCTGTCGATCTCCGATATCAACGAATATCTCGTTCATTACAGCGATCTCTGTTCCTTCTGCTGCAGGAATCTGCAGGCCGAACATCGTCATAAGAGTCAGGAGGCCGACTGTTTTTAATACGACAGTCTTGCCCCCGGCGTTGGCACCAGTAATGACCAGTCCACGGTATGTCGTGCCCAGTTCAAAATCCAGCGGCACACTCTCTCCTTTGATTAATGGATGACGACCTTTTCTGATCATGATTCGTTCCTCTTTGTTCACGCTAGGGGTTATACCGTCAATCGATCGGCTATATTTTGCCCTTGCGAATAGTGTATCAAGAAGTGTGACCAGTTCAATTGCTTCATTGATGGCTTGTTCAGCCTCAAAGAGGGTTCCGGTCAGCTCAGCAAGGATCTGATACTCCTCCGCCTGCTCTTGAGCCTTAAGCAATGCAATCTGTTCATTCAGTTTGGTCACTGCAGACGGCTCAATATAAACGGTCGTCCCTTTGCTTGACTGATCCACGATATTTCCTGAAATCTTGTTCTTATAAGATGATTTAACTGGAATCGTGTAGTGTCCATTTTTATTGACAATCAGACTGTCCTGGATCATCGACCGATTCGTTGAACTCGAAAGGAACTTGGTCAGTCTCGTTTCAATTTCTTTTTCTTTGTCACTGATGTGCTTTCTGATCTTCTTCAGATTGCCTGAAGCATCATCGGCAATGCTCTGATGATGAATCTTCTGATAGATTGTGTCTTCGATTCGCTTGAAGCTGGTCAGCCCTTTGGAGTAGCTGTATAGCAGCGGAGTCTGGTACTGATTTTTTTCAAAGAAAGTCTGGATCATCCGGTTACTTCTGAGGAAATCCGCGACCTCTGTCAGTTCTTCAGGTGTCAGGAGCATGCCTTTCGTCACATGGTCCATCAGCCGCTTGATCTGAGTCAGCCCCATGAACGGCACGTGCTGGCCGCTGTCGATGATGAGCCGTGCCTCAGTGGTTTCCTGGAGCTTCGTTTCTACTGTCTGAAGGGTTGTGTCAGGAGTAGTGTTGTCTATAATTGCCTTGGTATAATCACCGATGGCATAGGTTTTAACCTCTTGTCTAATCTGGTTGAACTGGAGGTTTGTCAGTGTTTTATTGTCGATCATTCTTCTCTTCCTTTCGTGAAAGAGATACCTGTACAGGAAATAATAAGATCGCTGAATATTATATTTGGGTACACAAAAAGACGACAGCAGTCATACTATCGTCTTAGAATTGATATTCTATAGGGTTCGACAGGTATCACTTAATAAGCATGCCAAATAAACCTTAATGGTACGGGTTTTTCTGGCTATTCAACTTACTGGGTTAGATACCTTTTACACTCACAAAATTATCTCCGTTCAACTGGATCTTAGTTATTTCCATCTGTACTATAGCAAGCACGGTCTGATCTGTCAATATTTTTATAATGTGAGCGATGAGTCAAACGCTTGTTAAAGTATTCTTTCGCATCAGTCTACTTAAGACATTTATAAATAAGGAGACACCCACCCGTAATTACAGTTCTAGCGATCAAAAAGAGCCCGCTCAAATGAAATGAGCAGGTTCTATCAATTCTTAATCCAACGTACTCGTCTGACTCAGCTGCTCGGAGACAGTGGCTAGAGACTGAACTGCATTGTTGACACGGATGATCTGGTTGTTTTCTTCATCAATGGTGGCTTGAATTTCTTCAATCGAGGCTGCATGCTGTTCTGAAATGGCTGCAATGTTTTCCAGTTCACTATTCATGGAGACGAGCGACTCAGTCAATGACTGGATGGTCCGGGCTTCAGTTTCCGTCAGCTGCTTGACCTGGACAAAGGATTCCAGTGCTTCGTCCACTTTATCCGACAGGCGGTCGATCAGGTCAAGTCCTTTATCGGCAGCCATCTTCCCTTCTCTTACCCCGTTCAGTGTCTCTTCTTTCACACGTGTCATGTCATTGATAAGCAAGGAAGCCTGATCGACATTAGCTTTAGAGACATCTGCAAGCTGTCGAATCTCAGTGGCGACAACAGCAAAGCCTTTACCGTGTTCACCGGAACGGGCTGCTTCGATCGATGCATTAAGTGACAGCATTTCTGTCTGTTTGGACACTGCGATCAGCCCTTCGAATATTTCCTTTATGCTTTCGATCTTCTGATTCAAGGCGGTCATTTTGGTATCCACGTCGTCAATCACCTGTTTGATGGTGCTCATCTGTTCTGAAGATGACCGGACCGACTCCTGACTTTCCTGAGCGGTTTTCAGTGAGCCATTAGCTTTAGAAGCAATTCTGGTACTCGCATCACTTACTTCGTTTAGATTCTCGCTGTTATCCTTAACGGTGGCATACAGTTTCTGAATACCGGCAGCCTCACTCATGACCCCTGCCGCAATTTCTTGAGCAGCCGCACTGATTGATGTACTGACATCTGTGATGCTGGACATATTATCCGTCAGTTCTGTTATCCCACTGTCGAGAACCTCTACACTTTTATTCGTAGAAGATAAAATGCCATCCAGTCGGGCTACCAGCTGCTGAGCCTCGTGTTCTTTATCTTTGGCATTCGTCACATAATCATTGCCCCACTTTGCCAGAAAATAAGTAATGAAGACTGCTACATTAAAGAGAAACATGAATGAGAAAAATTCACTGATCTCCCCCGAAGGCAGAACGGCCAGCGGATCGATAATAAACAGACTGACCATCACACTTGTCATGACGACAGTATAGGCCAGGATCAGGGTCTTGTTGAAGTAAAGGGCGACCATGGCAAGTGAAATATACAAGGTGAAGAACCAGCGGTAATTGGCCCCCAGATTGATCATGAGGATCAGCCCAGCCAGCGCACCACCCGAACCTATGACGAATGACTGAATATACGGATTGATTTTTATGTAATACATTTTTATGTAATACATGAAGTTACTTAGAGCCATTGCAATACCCACATATAATACAATATCAAGTGCATAGGACAGTCCCATATTCAGTATAGCCTGGACTACTATGACAGCCAGTATTCCCCACTGAAGTTTGATATTGAATCGGTTTACCTTGTCGGCTTCATATAAGGTGTCTTTTTTTCTGATTGTCATTACCTCTCTTGACTTACGCATAATCTTCGCTCCCCAACTTATTTCATTAAGTATATCATTCTTTTTATACAATGACAAGTGGGTTGGAGTCTCAATATGTGTAAAGTTATTCTCGGAAATTTATTCTAGAAATCTGAAACGCAGTTTATTGTTTTTGTCTTTCTC
>NZ_BAAADA010000013.1:0-1587 GCF_039522005.1 Alkalibacterium indicireducens | reverse complement strand
TCTCTCCTTTGAATGTTGTTATGGTGACTACATTTTACCAAAGAGAGGTGTCTTTTTGTGTGTTTTTTGATGATTATTTATAAGAAGTTTCAATAACCGCAAGGGTTAAACCTGGATATTCAACTGCAAAACTTGAGTAATAAGAAGACACTTGGAATTTATACCCTAGCCCTATCTTATATTCAACATACATTGAACAATAAGTAGCAAAAGGGCCATCAAACGTGTACTTTTTGTTTGTTTCTATCATAGAGGCACCTCCAATCCCGCCATGCGAAGTTGATTGATATCGATACGGAGATATTCCATTGTCGTATTTGAGTTTTCATGACCCAATATTCCTGAAATAACAGGTAATGGTATGTTTTCTTGTAAAAGATTACTTGCTAAACTGTGTCTCATTGCATGAAGACCACGTTTTCTATCTTTAACATCAATTTTGGCAAGAACTAAATACTTATTGATAACACTCCAAAATACATTGCCTTTTTCAAAACGCCCATAAGGCGTTCTATGTCTAATAAAAATGTGGGGGTCGTCACTTACTGGTCGGCCATTCTTCAAATAATCAATTAATGCGTATTTTAAACCTTCGCTTAATGGTAACTGCAAAGAGTTTTTTGTTTTACCTTGAATTATTTCAATTTTTTCTAAGTGCCATTTAATATCATTTAGCTTCAAGTCTCTGATGTCTCCAGCTCTCATACCTAGCTGAATCGCTAATATCAAAATGAGATAGTCACGCCGCCCGATGGCTGTATTTCGATCTACATGAGAGAGAATAGTTTGAATTTCATGATTTGTGTAATATGAGGGTAGTTTTTCAAGTTTATTTGATCGAATAATCAGAAAAAAATGGGATAATTGGTGAGTATTATAATTGTTTGTGGTTAAAAAATTAAAGAAGCTTTTTAAAGTATGCAGAATAGTAACTTTTGTAGATGTTGCATAATTCCTTAATGAATCGATATAAATTAAGATAATTTTTGATTGTACATTTGAGATTTTAGTAATCCCATTTGTCTCAAGAAAATGAAGGAATTGCATGATGTTAAACTTTTTCCCCTCAATAGTCTTATCTGATAAGTCTGATTTCTTTAAGAATTCTATATAATCCTTAAGGATTTCAAAATAGCAAGGTGGTACTTGAAGACCTTTACGATGATAACATTTATTAACCGGCTCTCCCTTAGAAATACTATTTAAGACTTTTATAGAGCGAACAGCAAATCTTTGATATGGCGTTAAATTTGAATCAAAATCGATTTTATAATGATTCATAAGAAAACTATATCCAAAATCAATAGTGAAATCATAAGTGTTATTCAATATTGCGTACTTTTTAAAGCAGTTCCAGCAACTTTTATAACGAATTTTTGTCCCTTCTGAATAACCCATATCTTCCAAATAGATGCTTGCCTCCCTGATTAAATTTTCAATAGTATCCATTATTTCTTCCTCCTCTCGTATAATAAGTTTGTAGTTAAGAATTGTTCTTAACTCGTATAATAAGTTTCTCAAGTTTCGCACCCCTAAGAACCCCGTTCTATCCTTTACATTATAAGGATTATTTAGATTAATCAGCTT